>JAYNJW010000084.1:0-2201 GCA_038110535.1 Opitutia bacterium
ATGCTTCGCATACTCTCTGGGCGTCCGAAGAGGATTTCGAGGCATGGACAAAATCAGATGCCTTTCGCAAGGCCCATGAGGGAGCGGGCAGTCGTGGGCATCTATATCTCGGGCACCCCGACTTTGAAGGGTTTACTATCGTTGAGGGTGCCAGTGTGGGCTAAGTAAAAAATTGAGGGAAATTAGTTGGAAATGAAGGTAATGACCACTTTTCCGTGACCGGAATTTACCCCGCTAGTATTAGTCTGGTTCGTACCGGAGTTGTAGGAACCACCACCACCGCCACTTTGTGGAGAAGTATAATCACTCCCATCTCCACCGGAATAACCACCTCCTCCTCCTGGACGAGTTTCGTTATTCACCCAACCACCTCCACCCCCACCGAATCCTCCAACCGAAGCTACCGAGATATCGACATGTTCCGTTCCAAATCCCCCCACTCCTCCATTAACAAAGGAGTAACCTCTACGATCCTGACCACTGGTCGAGGTGGCTCCGTTTCCGGTAAACCCTCCTCCTCCTCCTCCCGCATAGGAACCTGGGCTTGCTCCACCTTGACCATTGTCAGATCCAATGCCGCCCGTAGCTGTTATGCCATAAGTTTGATTAGTTGCACTCCTACCATTGCTTGAAAAATAAGAGGTTGCATGATGGCTGCCTCCACCCCCGCCGGCCACAATCACTGGCGTATTTGAACTGGTGGAAACAAATGATCCACCCCCTCCTCCTGAGGTGATTGAATCTACGGTTTTAGCATAAGTACCCCCTTGTTGTCCTACGAGGATCTTCAAACTTTCGCCCCCAGATAAACTAAATTCACCTTTCATATAAGCACCGGTTCCTCCGACATATGAACCGGCATTTCCTCCCTGTGCTCCCCATGCCTCAATGGAGTAAGTTCCGCTTGCAGGAACCGTCCATTCCTGAATCCCCTGAGTGTTTATCGTTACCGCACTATCGAGTGAGGTACCCGTGTAAGCGGAACTGACTTGTGCCTGAGTGGGTCCGAGTCTGCCAGTTGCTCCCGCATTGGTAAAAGTCCATGGTCCCATAGCTTCAACACTTACTGAACGGGTGACATTGGCCTCGTTTCCGGCAGCATCGGATACCGAGTATACCAGTGAATAAGTACCGGTTGTATTAACATTCACACTTCCAGAAACTGAAACATTGGCGGTGAGGTTACCATCCACCGTGTCGCTTGCATTGTAGCCAGGGTCAACCCAGGTCGTGCCCAACCCGTGAACATAATTGGAACCTCCGTTAAGTGTAATCGTAGGGCTGGTGCTATCAACAACCGTGACCGTTCGGGTAATGGAGTTTTGGTTACCCCCTGCATCCGTGACCGTATAAGTCACCGTATATTCTCCGACCGAGGAGACATTAAAGTCTGCCCCGGTCACCACGATCGATCCGTTCAAATCGTTACCCAATGCATCGTTGGCAGAAGCACCGGCATCTGTATATTCGGTGGCGGCTTCATGGGTCAGGTTGGATGAGCCAGTGATCGTGATGGTGGGCAAGGCGGTGGCAATCGCGAGGGTTGCAGGTTGTGTGGTCACGCTACCCCAGTCGTTGGAAACTACTAATGTGTAGTTACCATCATCCAGGCTGGCATTTAAATCCTGCAGCGAAAGGGTTGCCTCGGTTGCTCCTACAATGGGTTCTCCGTTTCTTTTCCACTGGTAGGAGATGAATTTTCCATCTGCCTCCGCACTTAGACTTGCCGAGGTTCCCTGAAGTACAGAAATAGAGGAAGGAGAGGCAATAATTTCGGGCAAAAAATAACGGGTTAGATTAGGATCGATAAATCCCAAGGTCACCGAGCCTGCAGTCAGGTTCGAAGCATTGATTTCACTTAACACATCCTGTCCCAGCATAGACAGGGTGATGGTACGGTTTAGATCAGCAAGAATATCTGAGGCAAGCTGGGAGCGCTCAATCGTACGATTCAAATCCGCGAGGATTCCCTCGCTCAATTGCTCATGGGTAATGGATCCATAGCCTACGGTGTCGTTTAGCTCCTCGATGACCCCAGCAGACAGGTCGGACAGGGTGATGGTGCGTCCTAGTTCCGCAAGGATCTCCGCGGACAGGTCGGAAAACTGAATGGTACGGTTGAGATCCGCAAGAATGTCTGAGGCAAGCTGGGAGCGCTCAATCGTACGGTTCAAATCCGCGAGGATTCCCTCGCTCAATTG
>JAYNJW010000084.1:2301-5037 GCA_038110535.1 Opitutia bacterium
GCTGGGAGCGCTCAATCGTACGGTTCAAATCCGCGAGGATTCCCTCGCTCAATTGTTCATGGGTAATCGACCCATAGCCTACGGTATCGTTTAACTCCTCGATCACCCCAGCAGACAGGTCGGACAGGGTGATGGTGCGTCCTAGTTCCGCAAGGATCTCCGCGGACAGGTCGGAAAACTGAATGGTACGGTTGAGATCCGCAAGAATGTCTGAGGCAAGCTGGGAGCGCTCAATCGTACGGTTCAAATCCGCGAGGATTCCCTCGCTCAATTGTTCATGGGTAATCGACCCATAGCCTACGGTATCGTTTAACTCCGCTATCACATTAGCGGACAAATCCGACAAATTGATCGTGCGTCCTAGTTCCGCCAGTATGTCAGCAGATAGGTTCGAGTGCAGAATGGTTCGATTCAAATCCGCAAGAATATCTTCGGAAAGCATGTTGTGAGAAATCGCACCATCCGAAACCCCATCGGCAAGGAGTGCCCGTTCGGCCAATTGGGCCAATTCGGCTGCCAATGCATAGGGCGAGGAAGTGATTGCCTGATCCGGGGAAAGAGTGCGGCTGCCCTGCCCGTCAAGCAAGTCTACCGTAACCCGAAGAAAAAGGTTTTTATGGTTCAGAAATAAATCTGCGGGAATGGGTTGCATCCCCTGCCCACCGAGCAAAATTAAATACCTACCCCGCGACACATAGCTTTGAATGGTTTCGTCCGGATTTTGTGCATGCCGCCAATGCTCGGTTCCATTTAGGTCAACAAGGGAGAATGAGAAATTGGCCGAACCATCAAAGTTTTGGTTATTAAGGGATAATTTTCCAGAAAAAGGAATGGGTGGACTGGCGAAAGTTACAAGCGTATGAAAAAGGAAAAAAAGAAGAGTTGGGCAAAGTACTTTCATAATTCTGGAGGATTTAAATTTTATTTTTCAGCAAACCTTTCAAATTCCTGGGTCTTGTGATTATAAAAAACTTTCTCGGGCAATGCCTGTTTAAAAAAGTAGAGCCATGCGGCATCACGGTCACGATAAAGGTGGGGATAAATATTTTTGCCTGTCCATACCCATTGGTTTTGCTCATTCCAGAACCAGGTGGCATCTGGCCCACCCTCGGCCACATGTATCCATCCATGTGCAGCATGGTAGAGCCAACCATTTTTTGCATCATAAAACACACCAAACCATTCCGACTCTTTCCATCCCTTCGCTTCCAGCTCGATGGCCGAGCGCAAGGTCTCGGGCAAGCTTTCACTCTGCTCTTGTGCAACTTGGCCATCATCAGCGAGAATAAATACAGTAAAACTTGTGGAAAATCCCTCGGCCGAAGCCTGCACCCGAACCATGGTTCTCTTCGGAAATAATTCGGTTAGCAGAGAACCGTTCTCAACGCTCAGACCCGGTTGACTAAATGACCAATCAACCACACTTGGATCGAGCACCGTGTAGGTTCCATCATCCAGTAGCACAGAAGCATGTATGCTTGTAAGCCCACCGGAAGGTACCTGGTTTTGTTCGGTATGGGCAATCAAACCATTGGGCACAATCAAATCTGCAGAGGGTCCCACTTGCACCGTTACTGCCCTTTTCTCATCCTGAATCGTGCCATGAAATGGACCACCCACGAATCCACGATGCTCAACCTCTGCAAAGACAGGTATATGAATCGATAGAGAAACTAACAAGTAACCATAGAACCGGTTCTTTGGCATATTAAAAAACATCTTTTAACAAAGCCCCATAGTCAAACGATTACTAATCATAAATTAATTTAACACTTTAGCGGTAGGACTCCGTGGAATAATCGTAGAACCTAAGTGACTCCCCTTGTTTGCCTGGCACCAGATATAACCAATTGCCCGTCTGATCCGACCATAGGTAGGGCCACACTTCCTCTTTGGTCCAGAACCAGCCCTGCCCCTCTCTCCATAACCACACACTGTTTTCACTGGCCGATGATGAATAGAGCCAGCCCAAGCGAGCATGGTAGAGCCAGCCCTGCTCATAATATTTAAATGTGCCAAACCAATCGGAGGTCAGCCAACCGCCAGCAGCTTCGGCAACCTCTCCCCACCAAGGCTTGGGAGCTTCCGGTATGACCACTTTTCTGACCGGCCCAATTCCATAGCCTGCAGCATTCCTTGCCCAGGTTCGAAAATAGAGAATTTTGGGAAACGGGCTTTTCGTTACGGTCAAGGCAAAGTCTCTAGGTGTGCCTACTCCGCGTACCCAATAGACCGTAGATTTCCTGCGATCCAGGGATACGCCCGATGAGAGAACAAAACCAAAGTCCGATACTTCTGATGCCCCGTTCGCCAGGATTCCACCGGTTAAATGAATGGATCCATTTTCATCGATTATTCCCTGCCCTCTCCTAAGGATAGGCTTTTCTGGGCGGGAGTACTGGTCTGCCGGGTTGGTTCCGATCTCTTGTTCCTGCTCATTGGTAAACCCGTCCCCATCGATATCCTCGTCGTACGCGTCCTCGATTCCATCTCCATCGAGGTCTTCGACTTGATTCGTCAAATGGACGGCAAAGGATTTCTCAAATGATTCATTCCTTTCGTCTACCACCCGTATGGTCAGGAAATAATCATGGGCGTCTGATTCGTAGTCCAGTTTTCTGGTCGTTCTTAATCCACCACGCTGGGAAAGTTTGAAGGGGAAATTTTCTCCGCTCCCCGGTTCGACCAGTTGATAGGTCAACGAATCATTTTTGTCTGCATCCACTCCAAAGAACC
>JAYNJW010000085.1:0-4831 GCA_038110535.1 Opitutia bacterium
ACCATTGAATGTGTAGAGCACGGAGAGTTTATGCAGGACACCGCCAAGAAGGACAGCCTGCTAGCTTGTTATCAAAAATACGACTTACTGCCGGAAGAGACGATCCTGGTGGATGACCGAATCTACAACCTCCATGCAGCGATCGATTCTGGAGCTCATCCCATTCGTATGCGTTGTGAATTTACTTCGGATTTGCCACCTGAACTTTGCTGGATTCCTGAGTTTCCGAATGTCGTGGCTTTCAAGCAATGGTTGTTGGATAAGTAGGTTTGAAATTTGTTAGTGACTTATTTGTTAAAAAATTACGGTCTAACATTTCGATTTCCCGATTGATTGACTTTAAAATCATTCCGGCTTATTTTAGAAATTAGTTTTGAAGACAATATTTCATCTTCTTCTTGCACTATTGTTAATTGCAACTGGCATCTATTGTGCGGATACCAAAGGTAACTTTGCCTATCTCGGAGAATTGTCTGGTGAGGAAGTGGAAGAATCGATCAATGAGGCTTCCGCGAAAACAAATTTTCGTACTGTCGGAAATTCTGTTCTTTTACAACCTCCTCTTCAAACCTCTTATCAGTCTTTCCATCATCATGTTCGTGCGTTGAATTTCAGCCCGGATTGCCCTGAGCAATTTTATTATGAACTGATGGACGAAAGTGTCTGATTTTTCATTTCGGCATCCATAAACCGCTTCTTCTTTGCAAAAGATTGTGAGCAGAAGGAGCGAACCCTAGAAATTAACTTTCTAGCTTTGCGAATATGAAAAAACTAAACTTTAAATCTAAAACTTTTCGAAACATTCTTTTTATCACTAACCTGGTCTTCCTGGGTTACTTTTTGTTCAGTATGAATTCAGGAAGTTCTGTGGGCGGGTTTGAATTAACCGAGGTGATGGTCTCTGTATCCTCCCTAATGGTTCTGACTCTGGCGGACCTGTATTTTTCAATTTTGGGGAAATAGTATTTTCCTCATGGGAATGGAAACATTCGTATGCAAAAAATTATTATTGTTGGAGCGGGAGAGGTGGGTCTGCACCTTGCCAATGTTTTAAGCGAAAATCCAAAAAATGCCATAAGCATTCTGGAGAATGATGAAGTACAGGCGATGATTGCCGATCAGGAGTCCAATGTTGTTGTGGTTCGGGCAGATGGTAGTTCGGCCAAGGCTTTGGAGCATGCGGGCATCAATAAGTGCGATTATTTTTTGGCAATGACCTGGGATGATCGGGCAAACCTGATTGCCTGTTCTTTGGCCAAGGCATTAGGGGCTGCTAAGACGATTGCCCGGGTACATGATCAAACCTATGTCGATCATTCCGTGATTGATTATAATCTTCATTTTGGAATCGATGCCCTTGTGAATCCGGAATCTTTATGTGCAATGGAGATCGTCCAGCCGATCCGGAATCAACTCCGGTTTGTGATGGAGATTTATGCTCAAGGGAAAATAGAGGTGGAATTGCTCCAGATCGAAGATGGTTCAAAGTTGAAGGGGCTTTATATTCACGAATTAAAAATGGATTCAAGTTTGCGGATTGCCTATGTTCAGCGGGGAAATGAAATCGTGGTAGCCACAGCTCATACGCGTCTTTTTGTAGATGATATCTTGATCTTTTTTGGTGAACCAAGCGCCCTCCGTGCCTACGAGAAAAAATACTTCCGCAAAACATTTTCCCAAAACCGTTCCATAGTTTTGTGCGGTGCCTCAGAAATCGCCAGATGTATCATTCGCCTGCTGGAACGAAAGCACTACAAAGTCCGGCTGATTGAAAGTTCCGAGCAAAAATGTAAAGAATTTGCCGAGCTTTTCCCGAGTTTAACGATTTTACAGGGGTCACCCACATCACATCGTCTTTTAGAGGAAGAGCGCATAGGGGAGGCCGATTACTTTATCGCGTGCAGCGTTTCCGATGAGGAGAACGTGATGGCCTGCTTACAGGCAAATAAACTGGGAGCAAAGCATGTACAGGTTGTGCTTAATAAATCGGACCACGAAGATGCTCTCTTCTCATTATCAGAAGCGATGAATCTGCAGTCAATCGTATCTCCCCGTGTGGTCACTCAGAAGCGAATTTCTCAATATTTATCCAAAGACCCAGTTCAAAAGCTGGGTACAGTGGGAGATATGGAAGTACAAATCATAGAGGTTAGCATCAATAAGGGTTGTATAGGTCAAAGCCGGATGATCTCTCAGGTGGGTGCACCGGAAAAATGCGTTTTTGTGAGCCTGCTTAGAGGGGAAGAGGTTCTCGTCCCCAAGGCAGATGAAAAGTTACAGGTTGGGGATAAACTCCTGTGTCTTGCCTGTGGAGAGAAGATGGAGGAATTAATTGAACGATTTTATCCGAAACCTAAATTGACTCAGTTCTTTTTCCAAAAGGAAGGCAGCAGGAATGCAAGAATTGCATAAACCTCAACCCGGCCCATGATCATAATTAGGGACAAAAGTATTTTGCTTGGGTCTCCCATAAAACCATAGTTATCTGTTGCCCCTACCTCTGCAAAGCCAGGGCCCACATTAAACAGGCAAGCGAGGACCGAGCTTTTCACTCCTTCTTCGCTCATCATTGGTTCAAGTACAGCCAAGGTGGGCATGGCCGCAAAACAGATTACCGTAAGAATGAATATATAATTGAGGGTGTCTTCTCGGTCCTGATCAGTAAGAGTAATTCCAAAAGCATCCATACTGCGAACCACATTTGGACGAAAAGCACTCTCCAGATTGGCGAGGCAAATGCGCAGGGCAATCAGTATTCTCATACCCTTAAGGCCCCCAGCAGTTGAACCAGTGCATCCACCAATAACCATTGCAGTCATCAGGATCATATGCTCGGCAGGAATCCATTGTTCATAATCAGTGCTGGCAAAGCCGGTACTGGTCATAATGGATGCGACCTGAAAAGCTGCTTCACGAATCATCTGACCCATTCCCTGGATTGAGCCATCCGCAACCTTCATGGTTATCACGATAATGGCACTAAAGAGAAAAAAACTTAAAAAGTAGAAAATAATTTCTGAGTGAATTCGACCCTTTCGGTAAATGAATAAATGAACCAAGGCAGGGAAATTTGTTCCTCCCAGTAACATAAAAAGGATACAGGCCCACTCAATGCCTGGGCTTTGAAAGAAAGCGATACTTTCACTATGGGTACTGAAACCGCCTGTTGATACAGTAGCGAACATATGGCAGACCGCATCAGTCATAGACATCCCACACCAATAAAAAGCCAAGCAACAAACCACAGAAAGAAAAAGATAAACCAACACTATGTCCCGTATTCCTTCCCTGACTGTGGATGAACCGAGATCACGCATTTGAACAGATGATTCTCCTTTAAAAAGAAATTTTGAACCAGGTCCCTGTAGGGTAACAATAAATACGAATAGGGTAATCATGCCCAATCCACCGATCCACTGAGTCATGGATCTCCAGAAAAGCAGATCAGGGGGTATGCTCTCTATATCAGAAAAAATTGATGCACCAGTAGTGGTGAACCCGGATGCGGATTCAAAAAATGCATCTACAGGACTGCATCCCCCAATTAAAATGTAGGGCAAACTTCCCACAAGTGAACAGCCAATCCAGCTAAAACCAACAATAGCCAGAGCTTCTTTTCTCAATAATTGATTGGGTGCGTCTTTCCCCAGATATCGTAAAAAAGAAGACCCTAAAAATGTATACAAAATACACCATGCCCAGATGGAAAGATTTTTACTGCCTAGATCTGTAAATGAAACCGAGTAAAGCAGGCAGGCACCATAACTGCATCCAATGATGAGCAAGTTATAGCTCAAGATCCTGTATATGATCCGAAAGTCCATTTGATGAATTGGTATTCTCGATTACAGGAAATTACCTGCTCATTTTCATCAAATTAAAATAAACGGATCTGACGAATCAAGCGAATGAAAATTAAACAGTCTAGAAAGGTATTTGAGCGGACTTTTCGGAGGAAATTAGAGACCAAACCCAAGATGGATACCCACCATCCAGTGGTCTCCATGCTTGGAATTTGCAAAGCCTAAGACCGGGCCGATTTCGATTTCATTGAAATGAAATCCGTAACCAGCTTCAAAGTGAGTCATATAGAAATCCTCCCACTCACCATCCTCTTTGACAAAGGCCCATCCTGGTGAAACCGAAAGGAAGAGGGATTCGATGGGGAAATAGGCGATGCTTGCCATGAGGGCATGATGGTCATCCTCGGCAAAGATCGTTTCGAAGCCCAAACCGACTGCGAGTCGATCTAGAAACTCGTCCCCTTCAAGCCGTTTCATTAGGTGCAGGTGCACCGCAGGCGCGGTCTCTTTTTCTCCGTCTTCCTTTAGTTCAACCCGCGATAGAGAGGCACCCAGTTCCCACTCGGCATGGACATGATCAGGCTCGGTTGCCTGAATTCGATTAAGGAAGGTGCAGGCTAAAAACACTGCCAGGATACTTATCTTTAATTTCATACCACTTCCATAATTTAGAAAACTATCTAATGCAACTAATTTGCAATAAGATAAATTTTGGGTTTAAAGATGAGAATTTAAAAGATTTCTGCAAAACAGATATAAATTATTGTAAAACAATAAATATATATTGACAGATAATAAAATATACCCCAGTAAGAATTACTCATGAATCCTACCAAAGAAAATTTAATCAAACAATCTGAACGCATCCAAGTCATATCCAGAAAACTCCTTCCCATTTGCTGGATTGTCATCGTTTGCATAGTTGCCGGAGTGATTATCGCAGCCATACAATTAAACAGTGAAGACTCTACTAGACTGCTTTTTGAGGCATTGATCGGATCAATGGTGTTTTCTTCCTTATACTGGAT
>JAYNJW010000086.1:0-4737 GCA_038110535.1 Opitutia bacterium
CTACATTCCTGATACTATTTCTTATGTAGCAAAAAGTACTGACCTTAGCCCTTCAACAAAACTTCTAGTCTCGAGTCTTGATTCAAGCTGGTTCTTCTCGGATTGGCTTGGTGCCTTTTTTGATGCCGAAAATGGATGGATTTACCATGAAGACTTGGAGTGGTTGTATTGGACTGACTCGGAAAACGGAAGTTGGTTTTGGTCTAATCAAAAAGATTGGCTATGGACTTCAGAGGATGTCTTCCCATATCTTTACAGTGATAACTCTGGTGATTGGATATATTTGAGCCTTTCTTCTGAAGAAGAACCTAAGGCTTACGATTATTCAACTAATTCTTGGACTAGTTGGAAGGACCTGATTTTAGTGAACCAAGCAACTACACCTCAAAATTCCAATGCAGAAGAGGAAGCGATCAGCGATATTTTTCATTCCAATTCCATGACTGAAGATGAAAAGATAGATGCCATCGCAAAAATCATTCTTTTAGGACTTTAATCGATGAAGCTTTATTTTTTCTTCATAATCCTTGGGCTTTCTATTTATTCAAATATCTTAAATGGTTCTTCTTTAACTAACGAGCAAAGACTTGAGAGTCTTGATCGTGAAATCCAAGAATTTCAGGCCAGAATCAAAGCATTGCAAGACCGTTACAAAAACTTGGGAAAAAAACTGGAGAAACCTAGACATTCGGCTGTCCAACCTGATTCACACATAGAAGCTGGCTCAGATGACTTTCAAAATCAAATTATTTTAGATGAGGTCAATGAAAACTCCTCTGATGGTGAGGCTGTTACAAATGAAGAAATAATATATACCAATCAAAATAAAAATTCCTTCAGGTTTTCTTACGCAATCTGCATCCCACACGATACTGATTTTGCCAACTACAAGATGGAATACCATACAGGTCATTCCATCGGACTTACTTACAGCAGGCATCACGATTGGTTCTTCTGGGGGTTACATTTGGGTGCAAAGTTTTTTGAAAGTGATAAAATGTCCGATATTCCTTTATGGGGCGATCTTCCTGCAAGTGGAAATAACTACTCGACAAATTTTTCTTTAATCAGCGGATTGAGCTACAACCTGAATGAAAAATTTTATGTCCAGGGAAACATTGGAGTGGGCATAAATCATTCGTGGGATGAGATACAGCTTGGTTCAACAACTGTGAAGTATAATGAAGCAAATTTGTATGGTGCTTTGGGTGCAGGAATTGGTATCCAATTTTCTGAATTTGTGAGTATGCTTTTATTTTATGAAATCGATGTCCATGGGGACTCTGGTAGATTAGATAGCAGAGTCTTTAGTCAGTTGGGTTTAAAGATGGGATTTCATTATTAGCTTCTGCCAAGCTCCAATCCTGTGTAGACCAAGAGCAGGATGGCACTTAAAAAGCAAAACATTACACCTAAATCGATTCCCATCGAAGGCGTCCTCGAACGAATCACTTTCTACAATGAAGAAAATGGTTTTCTGATTGGGAAATTAAAGGGAAACGAAGGGAAAGAAGAGATTGCGGTGGTGGGCAAGGCCCCAAAAGTTCAATGTGGTGAGACACTTGTACTTTCCGGTTCTTGGACTATGCACCCCAAGCATGGGAAGCAATTCTCTTTTGATTCCTTCGAGAGCAAACTTCCCGCTTCCGCATATGGGATAAGAAAGTATCTGGCCAGTGGCTTAATTCATGGGATCGGCAAGACCTACGCCCAAAAAATTGTGGATCATTTTGGGGCCGATACCCTGCGGGTAATCTCTGAGGAATCCGGCCGTCTCAGGGAAATTGAGGGCATTGGAAAGATGCGGGCAAAAAGTATCAAGCAGGCATGGGAAGAGCAAAAAGCGGTGCGCGAGGTGATGATGTTTTTGCAGACCTATGGGGTGACCGATGCTCTCTGCATGAGGTTGGTAAGAAAATATGGCAACGAAGCAAAAACAATTCTGGAAACCGATCCCTACCGAATTATACGGGAAGTCAAAGGGATCGGATTCAAAACGGCCGACCGGATCGCCCTAAATCTTGGTCTGGCCAGCAATGGACCGCCCCGGATTGATGCGGGAATCTTGCACACCATACAGGAATGCGAGGATCAGGGGCACACCCATTTTGAGCGCCGGGAAATTGCCCTGCAAGCAGTTGAACTACTCCAGGCAAGCTCCACGGAAGTCGAGACCCGGATTGATTCCTTATTAAATCAAGGCGAGATCATCAAATCGCAAAGTGAGTGGATTCAATTACCGGCAACGGCACGAGCTGAGCATACTCTCGCACAATCCCTGAATTTCCTTCTTCGAGGAAAATCCAGTCTTCCCCCAATCCTGGTAGAAAAAGCCATCGATTGGGCACAGGAAAAAGCGGGTTTCCAATTTGCTGATAAACAAATTAATGGGGTACGCCAGGCACTATCTTCCAAAGTATCCATTCTCACGGGCGGTCCTGGCACTGGAAAAACTACGATCTTGCGTGCACTGGTGTCCATTCTGAGGGCAAAAAAAACCAAAGTCTTTTTGACCGCACCCACTGGCCGTGCTGCCAAGCGCATGTCAGAAAGCACCTCACATTTTGCTCAGACTGTCCACCGTTTGCTCAAATTTGATCCTACTCAAGGTGGCTTTAGTATGAACGGGCAACACCCCTTGGTTTGCGATTATTTAATCATGGATGAGTCAAGCATGCTCGATGTCCGCTTGGCCGCCGCATTGGTTCAAGCACTCCCAGCCAATGCCCATCTATTGCTCGTTGGAGATGCCGATCAATTGCCATCCGTAGGGTCGGGAAATGTACTCAAGGACTTGATTGATTGCCAAGAATTGCCCGTCACTCGCCTAGAAATCACTTTTCGCCAGGCGGACGACAGTGGGATTGTTGGCCTAGCTCATTCCATTCTTTCGGGAAGTTCAAGCCCTCCCCTGCCCCTGGAATCGATATCCTCCCTGCCAAAGCACCATGATGTACACTTTATTCGGGCAGAGTCTCCCGAAGAATGTGTAAGGATTGTTTGCGACCTTTGTCAGCGCATTTTACCCAAAGCATTTGCGATCGATCCGAAAAGTGATGTGCAAGTACTTGCACCACTCCATCGAGGGATTGGCGGGATTGGAAACCTAAATGATCAAATTCGGGACACGCTGAATCCCCATGGCGCAACATATGTCATGGGAAGTATGCTTTTCCGGGAAGGGGATAAAGTTATACAAACACGAAACAACTATGATAAAGATGTCTTTAATGGAGATCTTGGTATCATCCTGAAAGTGGATTCCTTACATGGCGTGCTGGAGATTGATTTTGAAGGCAGGCTGGTAAAATACGAACGCATGGAAGTGACCGATCTGCAACCAGCCTATGCCATATCAGTGCACAAAAGCCAGGGAAGTGAATATCCCGTGGTCATTTTCCCGCTGCTCAAACAACACTTCATGATGCTGCAAAGAAACCTGGTCTACACTGGGCTGACCCGGGCCAGAAAAAAAGTGGTCTTCGTGGGCGATCCGGCTGCCTATGCCATGGCTGTTCGAAATAACAAAACTTTGGCCCGCCAAACCGATTTGGTTCGAAAGTTTAAACAACAAATAACAATCACATGATTGCTAAATAACTGGCGAAAAAAAGGACAAGATAGGCCGGCCCAGCTTTCCAGAGGTTGTCTTTTTCCGCCTTTAGGTGGAAAAGCACAGCCATGGTCATCAGACCAGCCAGAAGTATGGCTGCTGGACGAATGAGAGAGGGGAACCAATGACCACACAAAAAACAGATGGAGATGGATATTTTAAGAAATCCAACCAGATACATGGTTTTTGTCGACAATCCATAAGCCTGAAATTCTTCTATCATATTTTGAGCATTTTTACCACGAAAACGAGTGGGGCGGTTAAAACGCCATGTCCATACCGAAAGTAGAACAAGAGCTACTCCACAGCGGATGATAATATGTTCCCAACTTTGCCAAGCTTCCATCAGTATACGGTGGAAAGCACGGAAAATTAAACGCCCTAGTTGTCCAGGGAACAACGCCCGCAACTACTGGGCATACCGGTACAGGGAGGAATCTCGGCAGAACCTGAATCCCCAGCACTAGCAGCGAATACGGAAAGTTTTTTCTCTAATTTTACTGAACCACATTCAGGACATTTAGCCTGCCCCTCCCAATCACTCGACCGCACGAGTTGCTCAGAATCCGTAGAGCAATCCAGGCAGGAAAATTCGTAAAGTGGCATAAGGAGATATGCTTCAATAACTTGCAAGCAAGTCAATAAAGCGGATGATCATGTAGTAGAGGGAAACAAGGATACCGATACCAAACAAGCCCACAAAAAGAAAGCTGGTCAACTTCTTAACCCCTTCTGTTTCAAGGAACTTTGGTTGCTTCTCCATCGATCCAATCATTACGATTAAGTATACCACAATGGCAAAAATAGGCATGGTCACCATAAACCAATCAAATTCACTAGTCATGGAGATCATAATGTTGATTGAACCGCCTAAGTCAAGGAGGAGGAATTCATCCCGTGAAATTTTGGGCAAGGTTTTTTCACAAGTTTAATTCGTTCCTGATTTCATGTCGCTTATTCCAAAATTAATTTTGTATTTCCCTGCAACTTTACCTCGCAGTTGAGACAAATTTTTGCATCGTAGCTGTGATGATTTCACCAGTCCAGACTCCGGAGAGTAGCTTCGATAATCATCAAATTCGTCACATCGTCTGCCTGAAGTTCAAAAATGAGGCACCACCTGA
>JAYNJW010000087.1:0-4710 GCA_038110535.1 Opitutia bacterium
CGGGACTGATGGTCTGTTTGCCAAATATCGAACTTGTTGTCTTGCCATCCCTGCAATTTCTTTTGCTGGGATGGTGGAGACGGCTGGTTTTTTTCTTACCTATTGATGCATTATGAATGAGGAAGATTTAAAAAACACCGAATTAAAGGATTTAAAAACCGGGCTTTCCATTTCAGGTAAAATCAGAGCGGCCATTCTTCTGGGACCCCGTGATGGCAAGGCTTCCGAAGCTGTGGTCGACCTTGGAAATTCAATCCTCCAGAATAATCCGGAGTCATTTTGGATAAATATTGATTCATCCAAATCAGAAAGCCCGTATGATTGGTGCTCCCAATTTGCTAGGAATTTACGAACCAACAAGGGCGTAGCCTTAACAGAATTGGCAAAGTTTGCATTGAATACCGGCAAGTCCCTGAGTCCATTTAGAAACAAGGCAGGCACTGGTGGAGATTCCGAAGACAGTGAGAAAATGCCGGGCGAACTTATTTCTCATTTCGAAAAATTAATCAAGTCATCACCGGTAAAGATTTCATCTCCTCACCTTATTTTGTCTATTAACAACCTAAATGACTATTCGGACGAGATGCTCGCCTGGATATCCGACCGTTTGAATTCTGGGTTTAGAGAGTCAACGGCTTTTAAAGGATGCAGGTTTGTTTTTACATCCGACCAGGTCTCAGACCGCTTAAAAACATTTTTTGATTCTTTCGGTTTCGAGAAGGTGCATGTCGTGGAGGTGGAACCTGTAGCCCGTAAAAAGACTGAAGAAGAAGCAAATCAGGCAGATAATAAATCAGAGCCACAATTAAAAACTTCTTTTAGACCAACAGATATCCAAGAGATTAATTCCCCGAAATCCTTGAAAAAGAGTGCTTTACCAAGTAAGTTAATGAAGTTAGAAGATAATCAACGGATGGAATTACAAGAAGCAGAAAGCCTACTCTCCCCTTTTAAGCAGGAAGAAAAAGAACACTTATTCTTGGCATCCTATCCTACCCGAATAAGCAGGTATTCCTTGGAGCATTTTGAGTCGGACCGTAAGGCAGCCCTCAGTTACAATTGGTTAAAGCGGACAAAATCTCTTCACACCCTGCACGAGAGCAAAGATCTTTTACTCAAGGAGGATATACGAATTGCAGCCCGTACCCTACATGCCAACAAATTTCCAGCAATTTCTGATAAATGGTGCACATTGGCATCAGTACTCGATACTTTTCATCAGTATTTCCCAACTGATAAAAATCATTGGATACCAATCAATCTACAACTTTTGGAATCTTTTGATAAAAGAATTTTAAGGCAATTATTTGTGGATAGTGATGAATTGAACGATGTACTCAATTTTGTAGATCATCAAGAAGAGCAAATAGTTGAGAAGGGCAACAGAATGTCCTTATCTGATGAATCCAAGCTAATTATCCGCAGGTATATGGAATTGAGTGAAAAATCCTGCATTCCGGGATTAAATGATCGCATTCGGGCGCTATGGCTCAAAGATTTAGATCATTATAAATTGCAGAAAGCGAAAATGCTCGATGAGAAAGAAAGTATAACATCCGAGATCCAAGGTACCTTGGAGCAAGTTGCCAACCTCAAAGAACTGAAGGATAATTTGACTGAAAACTTTCGAAATCCTAAGCGTAATAAGCCTGAAAAATTGTACACTTTTTCTTCCTCTAAAGCACTTATAGTGATCGGACTAGGCACAGTAGGAATAAGCTTATTCGCTGATAGTGTGGGATCATACCACGCTGCCTGTGGGCTTGCTCTTACCTTGTTTGGATATTTTTGGCCCAATGTCGAGATCAAGCGCCCTGCTTTGGCGACAGCGGACCCAAGGTCTAACCTTGCAATTGAAACCCAGCACCGCTCACTAAATCACAGAGTGGGGAGCCTGAGCAACCGGGTACAGGTAATGAAAGCGAATCTCGATGCAGTAGATAAGCAATTAAGTAAACTGGGTGGCGACCCTCCCCTACCTTATCTGGATGATGATTCGGACGAACCGGCGGAGTAAGCAATTCGCGAATCTACCCGAAAGTTTTTCCATTCCAACCCCATAGGTGTCTTTCTGACTCCTGAAACTCGATATATACTCGGCTAGGTGCAATTTTTAGTGTTTCGGTCACGAGTGCCGTCAAATGTGTAGTAAGATTTTGCGTTTTTTCAGGAGGTAGTTTCCCCACATTTTTCACCTCAAGGTAAGCACAGGGTGTTTCTGTGTCCTGTGCAAAGCTTAGCGAATTTCCACAATTTATCATTACCATGACATATTCTATGGATTTCCCTAATTGCTCGGAGAGAATTTCCGCTCCAGTAAGATGAAGTTGATCGAGCAAAGATAGCTCAATTTCTTGTTGGGAAGAATTAATTTGTAGCAGTGGCATAGTCTTTGTTTAGATGAATTTATGGAATCAATCGGGTTTACTTGGTTTTTTATGTTTTAGACATGGCTAATCTGAAAAATAAAGCAGTTTTATTATTTATTTTACTTTTTTCGGGAGGATGCAATCCCTCCGCAGATGATCCCATTAATATTGACCCGAACCCTAATCCAGTCGAAAAAACCGCAATCATGAGTCTAGAAAAACCATCTGATAACGAGCTTTTCCAGCAAGATATGAATAAATCTTATTCTTCGATCAATCGCCCATGGGTGCTCGCAAAGCCATTAGCTGATGGGATTGATAAAAATATCTCGGGCTCTTTTCATGAGTGAGGAAGTTCATGAACTACCAGCGGGGAGCACCCTGGATTTACACCATTTCAGACCCCATGAGGTGGAGGAACTCATTGAGGAATTTATTTGGAGCTGTGTTCAGGCATCGGTTGAACAGGGGACGATCATTCATGGGAAAGGAACTGGAAGTTTACGAGAATTAACTCATTCCATACTAAGAAAAAACCCTAAAGTGAAAGGTTTCCAACTTGGCGATGGCACCAATCCCGGTAACTGGGGAAAGACCTCATTTGAACTCCTTTGTTCCGATGCCTGATCAAGATACTTGAAATTTATGACTGGATGGTCAATGTAACAGAAATGAAGTTTTTTAAAATAAATCTCTCCCAGATTTTATCCGTCTTTAGTTTGTTTTTTCTTTTTTCCTGCATGGCGGAAGAGAAAAGCGTTACCCTGGGCAGTTCGGTGGTGGATAAGGGAATCAGTATGACCAGTTCGAAATCGGATCAATCAAAAGTGGAAGTCTATCTCATTACCAGGGACTCAGTTGAAGGGGAGTTATTGGCCAAGGCACTTAACACTAGTGGTAAGGAAATAGGCCGGTCCAAACAGATGCTCAATCTTGGTAAAGACGATGCCAAACTGGTTACCTTTACCTTTGATGCTTCCGTAAACCTGGATCAGGTCACTCGCTTCATGCTCGATTTTAGAAAGAAGTAGGTTCTTTCCCCTGGTCTATTCATAAAAGACAAACTGTCCTCTCGCTTTGTTCTTCAGTAGCTTAGCTCAAATAGTAAAGTGTACCTTCCGTCAATCATTGGAGTTATCTTTCGTTAATAAATAGCAAAGGATTTCTTTTTCATGCATGTTAAGTCTACAGAAATTATTTGTACTGCTGAACATGACTCTGAAAAGTGAGAAATGATGCCTTTTATGTAAGTAGGAGAACTTTTCTCTCCCGGAGTCTTTGCATGTCTGCTTTTTGTTATACACCGGGGCTCATGGCCGAAGCCCTGACCATGACCCCGCACCAGACGGAAGGCCCTTTTTATCCTGATATAATGCCCCTAGAAACGGATAATGACCTAATAATCATCAACGACTCCTTGACTCCGGCTGTGGGCACGATTGCATACTTAAACGGGAAAGTCAAAGATGCTAGAGGATTTCCGGTGCCCAATGCACTCATTGAAATTTGGCAGGTCGACAAGAACGGAATTTACATTCATAGCAAGGGAGGATCCCGATCCAAGCTTGATTCGCATTTTCAAGGTTATGGTAAGTTTGTAACTGACAAAAAAGGAAGATATTTCTTTCGGACTCTTAAACCAAGCCCTTACTCAGGCAGGACCCCGCATATTCACGTTGCGGTTTCAATAAAGGGCATGCGTCATCTCACCACACAATGTTATGTGAAAGGAGAACCTCGTAATAATACAGATTTCATTCTGAAAAAAGTGAAAGATCCCAAAGCACGGAATTCGTTAATCATTCCTTTTAAAGCATTACAGGGATCAAAATTAGGCGAAACAACTGCAAGATTTGATATTGTTCTGGGCTGGACACCTCATAATTGATTGGCTTCGAGTCCAGTTTTATTTCTCCATCTTCAATTCTAACTTTACCGCGGATATCGACTTGCTTGCATACCCCTTTTTCTTCAAGATGAATTCTCCTAAGTTCTTTAGCATGCTTAGCTTCTGATTTGGTATCAACTTGGCTGCATCTATTCCAGTTTTTACCCAATCCGTTATAGCCGCTAATTTACTGGTAAAGGAAGGATGCCAGAGTGGTCGATTGGGGCGGTCTTGAAAACCGCTGAGCCGGAAACGGTTCCGGGGGTTCGAATCCCTCTCCTTCCGCCACTTTTACCAGTTTACACTATTCTTTTCTCTTGCAATTCCAACCATGTCAGAACGAGGATTACAGGGTGCAATCCTGGAGGTTTTTTTTAACGATCATCCTGCTTTTGGAGAAGCCTATGAATGGCTACGCCAAGGATTTTCTTTGGTCTGACAGTACCGAGGCTC
>JAYNJW010000088.1:0-4710 GCA_038110535.1 Opitutia bacterium
CGATCCAATTTCGAAGCCAAGTGATTTCTCTTCTTCCAGGCTGCTTGTGGCTGCACTGTAACCAGGCAAGGCATGTCCCTGATGCACCCCGGCAAACGCTAAATGTTCTCCTAAATCATAAGTTGCCCCTACCCCCGCCAAAACGTCGTTTACAGATCTTTTTGTACCATTGTATTTATATTCGACCGAAGTGTGGCGAATGCCGGGGCTCACGGTGAATCGGTCGATTAAGATTTCGTCGGTCAGGTAACTTTCCCATGCTTTAGAAATCCTATCCCTTTTCTTTCCCATCGGTTTATAAGTCGATGAAACATAGGACAGGGAAGCCGTACCATCCCCGGCATTGGATACGTTGTATATATCTTCGGTGTAATCCTTGTAGGTATAGTGATCCTTGGTATAACGTCCTCCTAACTCAAAGGTATGGTTCTCCCACTGCTTGGAGATAGATGCCTGAATGCCGGTATTTTTATAGTTTCGGTCGTTGTGTTTGTACTTTACTTGTCCAACCCCTGGGTTTGCAGCAGACATACTTACTCTACCGCGAAGCATATTGATGTGATCCGAGCTGCTAAAAGTGTCTTTTCCAATAGATTTCCATTCTTCTAGGGGTCTGTAATTCGCCGATGTTTTGTCCTCAACGTATGTGATTCTTCCACCTGCGTCGTTTGAATTGTCGTTTACACGCACTTCATCAATCTTGTACCAATCTCGATCAAATTCGTTGTGAAAGACGGTTGTCTTAAAGCTGGTTTCCTCATCAATCTCTTTGAGATAACGCAGGTAGTAACGGGTTTGTTCGGAGTCCATATTATCCAGCTTGGTGTTGTGATAGCGCTGGTAGGGGTTGGCGGCAAAATCCTCAGGACTCAGGCCTACGTAGCTGACGTCGGCATCCAGATCGGTTCTGCCAGCCTTAAACTCAATATAATCCCCTTCGCCAAATTCATATCCGAGCTTGAGGGTGATGTCATTCTTTGTGACCGGAGCATCTTTTCCCACCGCATTTCCCAAGGAGTTAATCGTTTTAAAACCGTCTGTTCGGTGATCGAATACCTCAACCAGGTATCCTAAACGTCCTGAGCCCAACTCTGTTTTTCCTCCAGAATAAGCATGGGCAACTCGTTCATTGTACTCGCCGTATGACGCTCTTAAATAAGATTTTTGGTTCTCGGGAATGGGCGTGGAAATATAATTGATGATGCCGCCTGTAGTGTTGGGGCCATACTTCATTTGGCTTGAACCCTTGAGAATTTCAAATCCCGACATTCTTCCCGCTGTGGGAGAATAGTAAGCAGCTGGGTCGGAAAAGGGAGAGGGAGAAGACGGGATGCCGTCCTCCAGAATGGTAACTTTGGCCGAACGATGAGAATCAACCCCGCGCAAGCTGATGTTTGGGAATAATCCATACCCCTCTTCGCCCCGTAAGTAAACTCCTGGAACTTCTCTTAAAATTTCATTCACATCAGTATGAAAAAAAGGCTTGAGGTCGGTTGTCGCCAGAACCGAACCCGTTCCCTCCAGCTCGGGAAGGTCTTCCTTGCTTCCGATGACGTTGAAGGGCGTGAGGTAGTCGGTATCTGCCGCTACTTCTTGGGCGCCCGTCTCAAACTCTCGGAGCATAAGGGCGCAGGAAAACAAAAGAAATGTCTTCAAAGAAGGTTTCATTTGAAACTTATGTGCATGACTGAGATTCGAATAATGATACTGAGACTCAATCTCATTAAGGGCGGGTTTTGTCAATTGCAGATTTGGAGATTCGTCGAGACTAATGAATTTGACCCTTTGCCAATAAGATCCTTTGATCCATATGATTGCTCCTGTAGTTCAATGGATAGAACATTGGTCTCCGGAACCGAAGATCTGGGTTCGACTCCCAGCGGGAGCGCCATTGTCTCAAGGTAGCGACTCAGAAGGCTCGTGCGTGGGCGCTTCTGTGTTTTCCCAGCGGTTAGCCCAGCGGTTCCATTGTTCTATGGAATCGACTTCGACTTCCAGATCGTCTTTCTTGCAGGCAAAGCGAAACATTTCCAAAGCCAAATCGGAGTTCTTGGCGGTAAAATGACGATCATTGATGAATTCGGAACCAAAGTGGCGGAATTGGATGCGAAACTCAAACAGTTGCTCAATTACATCACGATTGCTCATAACCTCTAATAATTTTGTCAGAGTACACTGCATTTTAGATTTTTACAAAAAAAGGAGAATTTTTATCAATTTCCATTTTCACACTCACTCTTATGATACATTTCCTAACCCCAGCAGATTGCGTACGGGATGGCGATACCCACCTTTGGCGCCGGGCGTCATCCGCATTACTTCAAAAGTCGAAGTCCTCTTTGACGGATTTCAAGCCGGGGAATCGCTTCTTTATGGTTTGCAGTCGTAAGGGCGTTATTTAACGCTGGCAGCCAACTGGAATCTTTCGCATGTCTCCATTAGAGTCTATTTGATGACAAAACTTAGACAAATTACTTACTGCAGCTCCGCAAAAGTTAGTTTTGACCAAGATCAAATGAATGCTCTTTTACAAGAGGCGCGAAAAAAAACGAACAATTTGGCATTACCGGTGCCCTTCCTTACTCCGATGGTAGGTTTTTCCAAATCATAGAGGGCTTTCCTGAAATTCGGACTTGGCCAAGCGAACGAATTGCTGGAGGCCTTGATGCAAGGATCTTGGCAGTCTCAGGTAAAAAACCACCTGTCCACGAATAGGATTCAATGTTCCCTTCAGACTCCGGAAGTTGGCTCCCTCGGTGAATTTGCTCCCTCAAAAGATTACAGCTACGCTTTTCAAGCAATCATCAACGTCGCCAGTTCACGAATATTTTCTTTTGAAGCCCTAATTCGTACGAAAGACAATCAACCTGCCGAAAAGGTGTTGAATGAAATCCCGCAAGAAGGGTTTTACCAGTTTGATATGGAGAGCAGAGAACATGCAATTAAGCTTGCCGCCCACCTAGGACTGGAGTGCAATCTTAACCTCAACGTGCTTCCCCTCTCTCTATGCCGAACGCCGGATTGCATTGACTCTGTGGTAGAGACGACTCGAGCATCTGGGCTTAAAACCAGTCAGATCGTTCTAGAACTTTTGGAAGACGAGCTAATGAGCGACGCCGAGCGGTTGTTTGAAAGAGCTCAGCATTATCGAAAGACTGGAATCACCTTTGCCATCGATGATTTTGGCGCTGGTTTTGCGGGATTGAGGCTCTTGGCCGATTTTCAACCCGATTACATTAAACTGGACCGACACCTCATCAAATCGATTCATCGAGACTCCGTAAGGCAGGCCATCGTTGAGGGTGTTTGCCACACCTGCAGGAATTTGGTCATTCAGATCGTAGCGGAGGGCGTAGAGAGCGTGGATGAATACCTTTGGCTAAGAGATCGGGAAATTTTCCTTTTTCAAGGATGGCTCTTCGCCAAGCCGCACTTCGAATCATTGTGCGCGGACTTCTTCATACCTTCATCCTAGGGTGAGGGATGAAAATTTTGAAAAGTATCTACACGAGCCTTGATTGTACGTTCCGCAGGTTACCCTTTCAATCCTCCATATTTCGTCCTCATAATCCTACCCAGAGGGGCAGTTCACCCCAACGAGATCTTTCGGGAATATGAAACCTCGCATTTCTGAAGTCTGTTCATTTCTTCCTTTATGAGCATTTGAGGTTTTTGCAAAAATATAACAAAAACATTTAAAATATACAACTTTAGTCGTTCGTTAAGATTTTTATTGAATTTGACGTATTTTTTTATTCCATGATGTTAATATCCCCGAGTCTTGGTTTATTTAGTTTTGTCCTTCACATTCGAAATAACTGCAGGTCGATCTCTGCGAAGAGGGATAAACCGGTGTCTGTCTTTTCTGGCTCTCCTGGTTCTTGCTGCCGGGATGACAATGCCCAACTTCGCTTTAATTTCAAACAATCACGGAGGTCGAGTTGACCCGAGTCTGATGGGCTTCTCTAACTCAGGTGTTTCGCTGAATGAAATCGTATGGTCAAGCCTCTTGGATACATCCAACGCTCTTTTTTCAAAGGATGCCAGCGAAAAGATTTTTTTGGATTGGCAGGAAGAATTCATCGAACCGATTGGTTTTGAGATCATCCGCGCCTTTCTCCATTTCACCCCATCCCTAAAATATCGAATTTATAAATCGCAAAACGACCCGTAAGATGATCGAGAAACGTACCCGCATCCTGTTCCTTTCAACCCTTTTCGCGCTTGTTCCGCTCAGTCCAAACGCTTTCGCCCAACTGGTGGTGCCGGCCGGCCTCGGGCAGATGAGCTCGTCGCAACCCACGCGCGACACCGCCACCTTGAGCGGCAAGCTGCTGCAAAACGGCGGGCAGAACCCAACGGTGACCATACGCTGGGGGGATGAGGACCGCGGGACCGACGTCACCCCTTCCATCGCCTGGGACAACGAGGTATCCGTGGGCACGGTGGGCGTGGGAGACTTCAACGCCACCGTATCCCTGCCCAACCTCGAAAAAATCTATTATTTCCGGGCCACCGCCACCAATTCGGCAGGCACGGTGGTTTCCCGCCAGCTCGGGGTGCTCCTGCCCTCCTCCCCCGTGGCCAAGGCAAACCTGCTCGCCCGCTATGATTTCGACGGGGGAAATGCCGATGATTCCTCGGGCAACAACCGGCATGGAACCGCCAAGAAGCTGTTTTCCCCAACCGAGATTTCCAATCTCACAGTCT
>JAYNJW010000089.1:0-4496 GCA_038110535.1 Opitutia bacterium
AATGCAAAATCATCCGAGGCCAATAAGGGTCTGGATTACATTGTAGAAAATCGTCTCTTCGAGGATTGGAAAAATGTGGATGTTTACGAATGGTACTACCATGCTCAGGCCTGTTTTCAATCAACAGGTGCAGGCAGTAGTAAATACTGGAGAGAATGGAACAAAAATTTTCAACAAGTTGTGGTTAAAGCTCAGGCACCTGATGGTCATTGGCCACATGGTAAACACTTTCACGGAGACTCTGATTTATATCGTACAACCATGACCATTCTTATGCTTGAGGTGTATTACCGCTATGCACCAATGACCAAGGTTTGATGTCCTCTTCTTGTTTTTGAGCCCATCTTTCTCTAACCCCTAATATCAACGTCATGCAACCTATTCATCTTTCCTTACTTGCATTTTTTTCATTTTTTATCTGCATCCATGCGAAGGAAAAAATTACCAGAGAAATTGTAATTTCCGGCAATGATGCGATGCAGTTTGATATAAAAAAATTCGAAGCTGTTCCGGGTGAGTCTATTCGTCTTACTCTAAAAAACATAGGCACTATGCCCAAAATAGCCATGGGTCATAATTTGGTCGTTCTCAAGAAAGATATCGATGCCATTGCCTTCGGCCAAAAAGTTTTAGCTTCAGGTGGCAGTTCAACCAATCCCCTCCCCAAATCCCTTCTTGGAGATGTGATTGCTTATACCAAACTTCTCGGACCTGGTGAATCGGAAACGATTACCATCGAGGCCCCTACTGTTAAAGGTGATTATCAATATGTTTGTACCTTCCCCGGTCACTTCGCGATGATGCGAGGAACAATGGAAGTGAAATAATTTCGCATTGGATAAGCTTCCTTACTCTTAAATTCCGTTCGAAAATATATCTTTCAGTGTCAAAATCTGCAAAAGAGATAAATTTATTAGAAAAGGCGAATGCTTCTGGTGGGATTAAGAAATTTTTGATTTTCACCAAAATAAGTGGTCCTGGTATTTGGTTAACCCTTGCTGCTCTTAGTGCGGGTTCATTGGTCGGATCCATCGGTCTTGGACAAAGACTTGGAACGGAAGGGCTATGGGTGCAAGCATGGGCAATGTTGTTGGGAATGTTTTCGCTTTGGGCCATCAGCCACATTGCTCTTCATACGCAACAAAGCCTGTTTTCTTTGCTCAATAATGAATGGAATCCCTCCTTGGGATGGTGGCTTGCCGGTTCCGCCATGATAACCAACTTTGCATGGTGCATGCCCCAGTTTCGCTTTGGGGCAGAGGTGACTGGATCGGTGTTAATCCCCTTTCTCGACAATAAGGGGGGGAAAGTCGGGGTAGCTTTCTTGATGCTTACCTTATCTGTGTTTTTATCATTCTGGTATGAGCGCTCTGGTTTCCAATCTAAATTATTTCAATGGGTTCTAAGGTCTATATTATGGGTTCTGGCTACCTGCCTGTTCGTTTCTATCTTCTTAACTTTACCAAATTCTGGGATTTTATCCATGGATGTGTTAAGTGGATTCTTGCCAAGGATGAGCCACCTGACTGATGTTTCCAGTTCTTATGATTCCGTTTTGAGTGAGGCTGGAGATTTTCGCTCTTTTTGGGAAGAAAAATTGCTCACCAAACAAAAAGAACTCTCCTTGGTTACCTTCTCTTCTACCTTGGGAGTAAATCTTCTTTTTGCCCTGCCCCTCTTGTTATTAGGGCGTGGTTGGAGAAGAGAACACAATGGATTTGCCAAATTTAACCTCTTTAGTGGGCTTTTTATTCCCTTTCTTTTGTGCTCCTCTTGCCTAACAATTTTATCGACCATCGCTCATCAGGAACTGGTACAGAACAGCAGTGATATTATATCCGATTATGACCCATTTTTCGTTGAAAACACCTCTGGTCCAGTACACGACCTCTTAGCCGAGCGAATCATGTCTGAAATTGGGGAGCAGGAATTCTTGTCCCTACCTCCTTTTCAACAAGAAGAGAAGATCGAATCTCTTTCAATCCATGAAAAGGCTTTGGCCCGCTCGGTCCTTCATACCGACACCAAGCAATGGATTCATCTATTATCTCAAAAGGAAAACCTTTTTTTACCCTATTTACTTGGAGTTTCAGTTTTGCTTATTTCCTTTTCCACTATCCTAATTTTAATGGTTTTAAACGGTCATCTGGTTTGTGAAGTCTTAGGTAAGCCTCACAAGGGTGCACCCTTCCAATCGGGTTCATTACTCTTGGCCCTCTCGTCGGTCGGACCTTTTATCTTGTCCGACCAAGACAACTGGGTTGCTGACCCATCCTACTTTCTCAGTTTAGCAATTCTGCCTTATGCTCTTTTGTCGTTTCTTATCATGTTAAATAGCAAGGAATTGCTTGGGCGCCAGTGCCCCAAGGGATGGAATGGTGCATTGATTAATACCGGCGTATTCGTTGCCTTCCTATGCCTAGGAATGAGCTCTTTTTATTTAGTTTGGACTCATAACTGGGGTCATGTACCCATTGGCCAAATCCTGATTATTATTTTAGGTATTGTTCTTTTAATCGGATATTTTTCGTTGAAAAACAGTAAGCTCGCCAACCGGATATCAGGACTGGAATCTAAAATAGAAAGCAACAATTCTAGCAAGCTTAATTAGTTCGTTGGCCAAGACCTACTCATTTTCCAAAGGAATCCATCGGCGAACTTCGCCGTTTTTACCCAATTTGGAATGTAATACCCAAGCCTCTCCAGTAGAGGTATTGATCTTAATAAGTCTTTTATATAGGATTGTATTGGAATCTTCGGAGTAATATTCCCCACTTATAATATGGAACTTACCGTTTTGAGAACTACTCACGGCAAAACTAGGCGGAGGTGGTATGTTGGAAGGTAAGGAAGGTGGTCTTTGCAAAGGTTTCGTTTGTCCGAGCAAAAAAGTGGCGTTTGTAAAGAATAGCAAAAAGAGAAGTTGGAATGGCTTTGTTGTATACATCATCAGTTGAGTTATCGAGAATTCTGTCATTTTTTCAATTCTTTAACAAAAAAGCTCCCCCGGTCTTGCCCAAACCGAGGGAGCATAGATGAACAATAATGTTCAAAAGAGTTCAAACATTTTTAAAATTATTTTGCAACTTTTTAGTATTAATAAACAATAATAATTGAAATTTCGTTTAGTTTTTAAATTTATATAAATAATATATCTTCTTACGCCTACTAAGTTTTTGCTATCAAGAAAGTAAAAATGGGATGGAAACATTGATAAAAGTTGCGATTTCGATTGCCCTGAATGGAATCAATGCTAGCAAAATAAATGGTGCTGTTTTCTTACTATCTAAATTTTAATGAGCGTTAAGCCATATTTAGTATTTTTTGTTTCATCCCTGATGGTTGGTTTCGTTGGATGCAGGAGTTCCTCCGTGCATTCCATTCCAGACGCACCCCCACCCTATCCCAGTTTTCCTGTACCCCAGGAAAGGTATAATTCCGCTCAAGTTTATGGAGGACAAAGTGGTACCATGCCATATGTTCCCCCCTATGCCAGTCCCCCTACCGCCACACAAGATTCCGCACCCTCATTTTATACTCCTCCGCCAGCCTCGCCTCCCAGCCAGCATTCCTTTTATCAACAACCTGCATACAGGATTAGCCCACCCGTGCCTACCTCTTCAGCCAGAAATGAAAAAAACCAAGGTTCCTCTGCCAGGTTCACTTTAGAAGCAAAAGCGGACTTGTGGGCTTTGGTACAAGATTCCGAGGGAGTTGAGTTGGAGTGGTTGAAGATGAAAACGGGAGATAGTGCCCACCTCCATCATACCGGTGCCCTAACCATCACTTGTTCGTCCGGCAACCAATTAATCATTAAAGACAAAAACCAGAAGCCCATTAACACGAATCCGAACCCCAGCGGAATTTCTATCGTTCGTCTACCAGCAATCTAGTTGCTGGTTTTTCAAAATTAACATCTCAATTTGGGGAAGGAACTAGGTCTTCTTCCAACATTTTCATTTGTACCGGTCTGTCAGATAGTTGAAATTTAATGGATTTACATATCCCTTGGTTGAAATGGAAAGTAATCAGACTCCAATCATATACTTTGCCAGTTTGATCGTCCAAAACAGGCCTTCTGTAATCCCATAAAGATTCACCTTCTTTTCCCAAAGATCGACCCTCAGGTGCCCCCATTAGATCTTCCACTTCTATTCTGTTTTTGCCTAAGGCTAAATACTCCAAGTTAAATTTCCTAAACGCTTTAACCTCTAAACCCTGTTCTTGCTCTTTCATGCTTAGCATTGCGGGGCTGACATTTCTTTTGTTGCAACCTCCGCCTAAACAAAACCATACAAATGGAAAAAAGATTAAAATGTTCCTGAGCATAGATGTTGGATAGAAATGGCGGAGAGAACGGGATTCGAACCCGTGGAGGGACGATTAGCCCCTCACCGGTTTAGCAAACCAGCGCATTCGACCACTCTGCCATCTCTCCTTGATCTATTTTTGTATCGAAATTAATTAATTGGGTAAATCTCAAAAGCTTTACAACT
>JAYNJW010000090.1:0-2923 GCA_038110535.1 Opitutia bacterium
GCCGGGTGATGTGGTCCTGGTGTACCACGATTGCAACCAAAAGGGGCAAGCCAGTACAAAGAAAAAAGAGCTTGGACTCCCTCAATCGAAAGATCCAGTCAGGTATTCAATCCCTGCCTCGCGAACTGAGCCTATCGGAGGATGGCGCCCTGTTGATCAAGCCCCTCCGTGAACTGGAAAAGCTCCGATCGGATGAAAAAACCGTTGCGGACCTCACCGTCAAAAGTGGCACGACTCACATGGTCAAAGGGATGAAGGGCGACACCATGGAACTGGAGATCATACTGGATGCTCCAATAGCCAAAGAGTTCGGCATCAAGGTATTGTGTGATCAAGAAGGTAACAAGGGGTTTACCATTGCTTCCGGCAAGGGGGAGAAGACTCTTACAGTTGACTACATTAACCCGCCTTTTGAACTACACGACGGCGAGGACCTAACCTTACGCATATTCATCGACAAGAACCTGATCGAGGTATTTGCCAACAACCGCCAGGCCGCTGTTGGCTGGCATGTCTATGACCCGGAGGATCTCCATATCAGCCTGTTCACCAAGGGTGGCGATATGAAGGTGAAAAGTATTTCCGCTTGGAAGATGAAATCGATCTATTAGGTTTGGATAAATAATCTTGGCATGTTTGTACATCAGTTCTTCTTGAAAATCATCCCTCTTTTATTGCTTTGCAGTTTGGCGCCTCAGTTTGCGATGGCTCGAGAAATTCATGTCTCGCCACAAGGCAAAGACTCGCAGGACGGATCACCCCAGTCGCCCTACCGCTCACTTGCCAAGGCGACCCAAGGCTTGAAAGCAGGCGATGTGGTAGTCCTGCATCAAGGGCGTTATCGTGAGGGACTGCTACTGCGCAACCTCAAAGGCACTGCAGAGAAGCCAATTGTAATTAAAGCAGCGCCAAATGCCGAAGTGGTGCTGGATGGTACCGATCCATTGGAAAACCTGCAGTGGCAAGAATATCAGGATGGTATTTATCGTGTAAGGCTGGATCAACCGATCAGTCAGTTGTTTCAGCATCAAAAAATGCTGACCCCGGCTCGTTGGCCGAATGCCCATATGACCGACGCGAATTTTTTCAACAAGCGTGAAACACTTCGAGGCGTGAGCCGTGACAGTCGCTTTGGCTATATTATCGATGAGGATGTGTCGAATGCCCGCAAGCCATACAATAAAATCCTGCAGCCGATGCGTGAGTCTCGCAAAAACAAGCTGTCATTGGCAGCCAGCGGTATGGATGCCACGGGTTGTGTCGCACTGATGAACATTGGCTCATGGCAGAATTATGCCAGTTATGTGACAAGTCATCAGCCGGGTCAGGCAAAGTTTTTCTATGACAAAAGTTTTAAAGACAGTGGCGACATGGCGGAGATGGCAAAAAAACTCGGCCCGGATGGTCGGTTTGCCAATATGCTCGAAGGTAAATACTGGCATAACCACAATTACATGTTGGAAGGATTGGCCTGCCTGGACGTGGCGCGAGAATATTGGTATGACCACAAGAGCAGATTTTTGTACCTTAAGCCCGATGGTGGTAAAATCAGTACAGAAGGCTATGCCGGCAAGCGTCGAAGCTACATGCTGGAAGCTCGTAATTCGACCCACCTGCATGTCAAAGGTATTGATTTTCATGCAAGCACTTTCAAGCTTTTCCATTGCACGAACAGCAGCATCAGTCATGCGGATCTGCAGTATGCCAGCCATAATGAGTTTCAGCTGGGCAATCTGGGGGAATTCCCGATTGCCCGCATAATGAATCAACATTCCAATACGACCGACAAGCTAACCGGCAACGTGGTGCGTAATTGCACCTTCCGTTATATTGATGGACCTGCACTTACGATTAGCGGACGGGACACACTGGTTGAAAACTGCTTGTTTCATGATATTCAATATAGCTGCCTTGGATTCGGCTGGGCGCTTATGCTGGATAAAGCGGTGGTACGACATTGTACCTTGTACCGATCGGGTGCGGCCCAAGGGTTTCGCTCCGGTCGCTTGTTGGCCTACAACCATGTTTATAATGTTGGAGGCTTGCAACACGATGGCTCATGTTTTCAGGCCAGTGGTCGAGATCAGGTGATCTTCCGCTATAACTGGGCCCATGATGTTTATGATAAACTGCCGTATCGCCTGGACGTAGGTGAGTATCCTAAAGAACCGAATGCCTATGGGCAGATCTACGGCAATGCCGCCTGGCGCTGTGACGAATATCAGATTAAAGGCGATCATCACCTGATTGCCAATAACCTGGCGCTGTTCGGTAGCAAGATTGGTCTAAGTACCGTCGAGAAATATAAGAGCACCAATCATAAGACCATATGTTGGAATAACATCGCCACCAGCATAGTCGGCAGCAGGAAAGATCCGGTGCCAGGCGACCTCCAGCATAATTTGATCACAGAAGCTCCTGAAAATTTATTGCGAGCCCCGCACTGCGGTGATTTCCGTCCGATCAAAGGTGGTGATGCAGATGGCAGGGGCCGAGCGATTGGAACGGATCAGTTGCCACCAGGTTTTCCCAAAGCCTGGCTTGACCCCGAGGCGTTGACCGAACCTCTACCGATAGGTCCGGCATTGGGTGATCAAGAGCACTATATTATCCCTGGCTATCAGAGTGATGCTGCTCAAACACCCGTGCCTTTTGATCAAGCGGTGGACGTACCGCTGAGGGGTAGTGCCCTGATGTTTTTACCAGCACTGAATGCCAAGCAAAGTAATGTTTATTACAGTACTGATCGCCAAGCGGTGGAAGCGTCCCAACCGAAGGCGCGTGTGGCATGTCTGCAAGAACAGGCCAATATCGCCCCGTTACCTTCGCTCGATGCTGGGAAGACTTATTTCTGGCGTGTTAATACCGAGGGTGCTGATGGTGAAACTGTCTCAGGGCCGATTTGGTCATTTACTACGAAAAA
>JAYNJW010000090.1:3023-4413 GCA_038110535.1 Opitutia bacterium
CAACAAACTCAGGCCCCTTTTGAAACTCTTGTGTGTGGTTCTTGCAGGGGCGTTTTTGATCTATTGGGGATGGCTGCATTTGATGTGGGGCATCGGATCGTTGATGGGGAATGCGATGATGAATGATTCGGGGAAAATGTCCGGGTTTACCCACCACTTGATTATTTATGGGGTGATGTTCGGACAATTGGTCACTGGAATTGCAGGAATTCCTGCCAGCCTGTCTTTTTTTTGGTGGAGCAAAACCCGTTATCTTCTGAAAATTGCAGGCTTTATTTTTCTTGGAGGGGCTGTCCTGCAGATTGGGTTGTTTTCGCTGGGCTTTTCAATCATCGGAACAGACTAAGGGCATGAGTCAACGCTCAGCTCAGTTCCTTCAACTATCTCAGGACAAACATGACGTTTTGATTATCGGTGGGGGAATCAACGGGGCATCCTGTGCCGCCAGTCTTTCGGCTGCCGGATTGAAAGTGGTCTTGGTGGAGCGGGGGGACTTTGCCTCGGAGACGAGCCAGCAATCCTCCAACCTGATCTGGGGAGGAATCAAGTATTTGCAAAACGGGAGCTTCCGGTTGGTGCGCAAATTATGTAGGTCGAGAAATATTCTTATGGAAAGTTATCCATCCTCCGTACGGGAAATTCGTTACTTTACCATCCTCCAAAAAAGCTCGCCACCGAGGCTGTGGTTTTACCTCGGCACCTGGATCTACTGGTTGTTCGGGCGGGGATTTACCCAGAAACCAAAATTACTTAGCCCAAGGGAGGTTAGGGAGGAGACGGGCGCGGAATCAGTGGGCGGGGTGGAATATTCCGATGCCTACCTGCCGGACAACGATGCCCGTTTTACCTTTCACTTTATCCGCTCAGCCTGGAAAAACGGTGCCCTGGCAATCAACTACCTCGAGGCAGTTCGGTGTGAACGCAAGGATGGCATTTGGGTGACTGCTCTCAGGAATCTTCCTAGCGGGGCTGAGTATGAGGTAAAATCGGACATGATTCTCAATGCGGCCGGTCCGATGGTGGATGAATTGAACCTGATCAACGGAGTCGATACTAAGAGCCGCATCATCTTTTCCAAAGGGGTTCACTTGATCGTGCCCCGGATTGCCGAGGTCAAAAAGGTGATGACTTTTTTTGCCGATGACGGCCGGTTGTTTTTTGCCATACCCATGGAATCACGAACCTGTATCGGGACCACTGATACCCCGCAGGATTATTGGAAAAGCGAGGTTGGCGAAGAAGATATCGAATTTATTTTATCCAACATCAATGCCAGGATGAAAACGGGCAAGCCATTGACCGAGGAGGATGTCATTTCCACCCGATGCGGGGTCAGGCCTCTCGCAGTGAAGAAGGGAGAGAAAAACCACGGAGATTGGATGAAGCTCTC
>JAYNJW010000091.1:0-4323 GCA_038110535.1 Opitutia bacterium
GGGTGCGACGTACCCGAAACCATAGACGGGCCGCCCGGTTTCCTATTTCGTCTTGCATCGGATTGGGTTTACCATGCCCGTTCGATTGCTCGACCGGCGGTGGGCTTTTACCCCACCTTTTCACCCTTACCTCCGAGGGGAGGCGGTTTGTTTTCTGTGGCACTGGCCGTGAACTTGTCTTTTCCCAAGTCCCCCCCGTTTTCACGGGGAATCCTGCCCTGTGATGTCCGGACTTTCCTCTCATACACCAAGGGATGTACAAGCGAATGACCGCTTCTCGGAAATCATTATTACTCTGGTTATACAAAGTTTTTTTGGTGGTTTTTGCAAAGGCCAAAACTCTGTTCTCATTCATCTTTCGATGTAAACGATCCGACCGCACTGATCGCACTGGGTAATCTTTTTTTCCACCAGTACGGAGGATACCACATCATTGGACACCCGAAGATGGCAACCCGTACATTTTTGATCATTGATTGGTGCCATGTAGGGCGGGCGGGATACAATTTTAGTTACCCGGTCATAGGTGGAAAGGAACACAGGTTCCACTTCCTTTCTGGTTTCCCCGATTTCCATCTTTAATTCCTCGACCTCAACTTTTCGTTCTTCTCCCAAGCTTGCCCGTTTGTCCCGTTGCCCCTGCATTTCGGCAACTCTTTCGGTAATCTTTCCTTGGGCAATCTCTGCGGTTTCACGGGCACCATCAATCTTTAATAATACCTCAATTTGTTCATTCTCCCGCTCTTCAATTTTGCGTAACAAAGTAGAAATTTCATTTTCCAATGCCTGATATTCCTCATTTTTTTTCACCTCAAGCTGTCGATTTCTTTGCTTGGCGATCAAATCATTCATTGAAAGAATTTCTTTTTCTAAAATATTGTTTTGTGACTCCAGGCTCTTCCACTCAGCCATGGCAAGCTCTACAGATTCTTTCTCCACCGCAATTTTTTCATCCATCCGGGCAAGCTCACGGGGGAGTTCCTCCAGTTCTTGGACCAGTTTTTGATACCGTCTATCCCGGCTGTGCAGAAGGAGTAGTTTTTGAAAGTCGGGATCTTGGAAAAGCATTATGATCGGATGGGTAGGAAATTAAATAGAATGGCAAACTTACTAAATGTCTGTCATTTGTTCAAAATACAAGAATTTAGGAGCGGTGCTTTACTTCGTTCGGTTGTGATGTCAGAGTTATGTCTCGCTCAAAACATATTATGTCCGATCAAACTTCCTCTACCATTGTCGACCAAGCCGTGCTTCTCTTCACCCTTGGGGAAGAGGAAAAGGCGGAATCCCTCTTGCTTGAGCACACCGGTATACATTCTCAGGATCTAGATGCATGGCGGGCATTATCTGAAATTCGCTTAGCCCGAAAGGACATGAGTGGAGCCGAGCAGGCATGCCGTCAGGCCCTCTCTATCAATGGGGAAGATCTTGCATCCAATGTCAGCCTGGCAAGAATTTTGGTGGCTCAGGGAGACAAGGAAGGGGCGGAGGAAGCCTCCGCCAAGGCGAGAATTCTTGGATGGAAGGATGAACTTGCTCAGGAGGGGGACAACGCCTAACCTAAGCAAATATAAAAAATGTCTTCGAACAATAAACAGAGCCTAGATTTTGAAAAGCCTCTCCTGATACTGGAGAAACAATTGGATGAACTCATGCAGTCATCGACCAATTCGGATTTGGATTTTACCGATGAGATCAGAGCAATTGAGAAAAAGATAGAACTCACCAAGCGACAGGTGTATTCCGACCTCAGTCCGTGGCAGAAAGTTCAACTTTCCCGCCATCCTAATCGTCCATATTCACCCGATCTGATCCAAAGAATCTTTACCAATTTCGAAGAACTTCATGGGGACCGATTGTTTCGGGATGATCATGCCCTGATTGGTGGCCCTGCCTCAATTGATGGACGACCGGTCATGCTAATTGCCCAGCAAAAAGGCCGTAATACCGAGGAAAATTTAAAACGAAACTTTGGTTGTCCTAATCCCGAAGGTTATCGAAAAGCTTTGCGCTTAATGAAAATGGCAGCCCGTTTTAATCTGCCCATTATTTCTCTTGTCGACACTCCGGGAGCTTATCCGGGAATCGGTGCAGAAGAACGCCATGTGGCGGAGGCGATTGCGGTGAATCTTCGCGAAATGGCAGATTTTGAGGTCCCTATCATTGCCCTTGTCATTGGAGAGGGTGGATCGGGGGGAGCCCTTGGCGTGGCGGTGGCCGACCGGGTATTGATTTTGGAAAATGCATATTATTCTGTGATCTCACCCGAGGGATGTGCTGCAATTTTATGGAAAGACCGTGCATTTGCCTCCAATGCGGCTGAGGCACTCAAGCTCGATGCCAACGAACTGCTCAAGCTTGGAATCGTGGATAAGATTTTGCCTGAGCCAGCCGGGGGTGCACATCGGGACTGGGATACCACCGCCGATACTATAAAATCTGCCATTTTGGATGAGTTGAATAACCTAGAAAAATTGAAGCCCGGAGAATTTTCCGAGCATCGTTATAAAAAGTACAGAAAGATGGGTAAAATTTCCGCTTAAGCAGAAATTAGTAACGGTTGGTTAGGTCTTGGGCGGGCGGGTCGGCTTTGCCCAGTCGCTCATTGCGGTCAATCACCTCAATCATGCTGTTTTTCAATCTTTCGCGCATTCGCAGGGAAGATTCCAGTTCCCTTTCCATAAAGGCGATATTTTCTTTCAAGGTAAGTATGGCATTGTTTAGATCAGTCTCTCGGTCCGTCATTCTAACCATGTCTTGTTCCAAGCGAATATTTTCCTTTTCGAGGAGGTTCATCCGATTGATTAACACTTGTTCACGTGCCAAAACTTCAGAGTACTCAGATTCTAACTCCCTGGTCTCAGCCAGTAGTTCCTGATACTCGGTACTTCCGGAATTCTCTAGGTTCTTGATCTTCCCTTCCAGTTCACGAATATTTGCCTCCAAAATACCGGCTTCTTGGCTTAGCAGTCGTTCGTTTGCCACCGCTCGGTTCAGTTGGATTTCCAAATCCCTTGACCTATCCTTAAAAAAGCCACGCTCTGTGTGGAGAGAACCACTCTGTGTCATCAAGTCCTGGTTTTCCTGATCCAAGTCCTTTAACTTGGTGATTAGGTTTCTTTCATTTGCCTCAATATTTTCGATCTCCTCTCTCATCAAATCAACCGCCCGCAACATATCTGCATTTTCAGATTCGAGGGCTGAAGTTTTTGCCAGTAACATCTCGTTGGAATCCCTTAACCCAACCATCTCGCTTGAGATTCTGGACTCCTGCATGGCGAGGTTGTTAAGTTCAGCCCGGAGCACGCTCAATTCTTCTTTCTGAGCCATATCGGTATCAGTGAGGGAATCATTACGGGTGGAAATTCGTTCTAGGTTTGCTCGCAGATCATTGTTGCTCATCTGGACAATACGGGCATTTTCTAGTTGCCTTTGTGCCTCCATGGTAAGGTCTGTGTTTATTTTTTGCAAATTGGCTACCTGGGCACGCAAGGCGTCCGATTCTACCTGTAAATCGCCCACTTTTTGGGAAAGGTCTTCTTTGTCTCCAAGCACTAGGCTGGAGCGGTCCTGTTCCAGAGCAAGTATACCATTCAATCGGGCAATTTCATTGCGTGCATTCATTAATTCATCGCGCAAAACAATTTCCTCATTTTCTAGCATTTTGGCCTCGTTTTGGGCATCTCGCATCAAGGCTTTCATTTCGCTCATCCTAGAGTCGGTGGTTTCCTGATCTATGCCCAGGGAGGCAATCCGTTGGTTCAGTTTGGCATTTTCCTTGTTTGAGCGGTCTAACTGGGCTTCCAGTTTGTTGTTTTCTGCCCGGATTGCACTCATGTCTGTTCGTAAATCCTTGGCTTTTCTTTCCAGGGTTGAATTGGCCAGTTCCAAATTTCGAATCTTGGAATAAGCACTCTCTTCCGAGGTATTAAAATTTTCCATCGCCTGTTCGAGCTTGCGGTTATCCAGGGCAAGTTCCTGGTTTCGGACCTCCAATTCTTTTTCATCGGCTTTTAATTGCTGCAATTGTCTGCGCAAACGGGCATTTGTCTCATCCAGATACTGATTGCTGTTCACATTTCGTAAACCCTCCTGTTTGAGTTTTAACAGTTGCGATTCCAGAGCCGCAATTTGCCCGAGTGCTTCATTGAGATCGTCCTGCAGTCTTGCACTCTGTGGGGATGGAACGCTGACTGGTGGGGCGTTGAGTTTTTCGAGTACGACTGACCGGGTTTTTTCAACCAGTGCGTTATGCTTGGCCGCCAGATCATTGTATTGCTTGATCAGGAAATCTGGGTCGCGCAATTGGGCATCGGTCTGCCC
>JAYNJW010000092.1:0-4311 GCA_038110535.1 Opitutia bacterium
AGCAGATGCTCAAGGTTGCGGGTGAAGGAATCCTGATGATCTACAATTAAAATCATGAGAGCAGATCGAGCAGGGCCTGAGCCTTGATCTGGTTTTCCCGGTATTCATATTCCGGAGTGGAATCAACCACAATCCCACCACCAGCCTGGGTGTAACATCGCTCTCCTAAAATCAGCATCGAGCGAATGATCAGGTTAAGACGGAGGTTACCGGAGTCTTCAATGATCCCAAAGCTGCCGGTGTAGGGGCCACGAAAGCAGGGCTCCAGTTTGTCGATCCATTCCATTGTCCTCATCTTGGGACATCCGGTGATACTGCCTCCGGGTAGCATGCCCTGAAGAATATTGGAGAGACTGGTATCAGGTTTTAGTTCTCCGTGAATAGTGGAGACTAGATGGTGGAGGTGGGAATAGGTTTCGACTTCGCGAAACCGTTCCAGATGAACCGTACCAGGGATGCAAAGAGAGGAGAGATCATTCCGCTCCAAATCCACCAGCATGTTGTGCTCGGACACTTCCTTGGGGTCGTTGAGAAAGCGTTCGATCACGGATTGATCCGAACCGGAACTGTTGCGGGCATAGGTGCCACCGATTGGACGGGTAAGGATGCGGTTATCGTTTTTTTCAATGACCACTTCTGGGGAGCAACTCACCAATGAAAATTCGGGTGTCTGTAAGAGAAAGGATTCCGGGGCAGGGTTGGACGCCGACAACTTGGCAAAGGCGAGGAGGGGATCGATCTTTGCCTCTGCTTCGAAGCGCTGGGAAATTTTGATCTGATAGGTTTCGCCATCGAGAATGGCTTCCCGTGCCTGATGGAAAATCTTTTCGTACTCCTCAAAGCTCAGGTTACGACGACGGTTGTTGGCTACGAAACTTTGCGGTGCGGACAAAGATACATTTTCGATCAAGTGAGCAATTTCAGATTCTCTTTCGGGCAAGGCGGACTCAATCGAAATCCTGTCTTGTTGAATATGTAAAATGGTGGAGGGTCTACCAAACCATCCATCGGGAATGTTTAGGTCACGATCGGCACTTAAGGTTGCTCCAAAATGCCTGGCAAGAAATTCATAACCAAAAAATCCCACCCATCCGGAAAAGGATAAGCCAGTGCCTTGCTTGGAGGATGAGTTGAGAATTTGAATCTGTCCGCAGGTATTCTCAGGACTGAGAATCTGAATATCAGAAAAATCGAGATAGCCCGTCCATCCCCCCTCATGATTCGCCCGAATAGCAAGGGTATCAATACCTAATGAATGCAGTCGCTCGAGCGGAGCCGTGACATGCACTTCGATCATGATAACCTTTCGAGGAGTTCGGAAAAATGAGTGATCTGTTCCTCCTCCAATTTGGGTTCACCGTAGAGCAGGGCCGACCACCCTGCCTGGCGGGCACCCAGAAAGTCGCGGGAATGACTGTCGCCCAAGTGGAGAACCTCAGCTGGCTTTTTGCCGGTGACTGCTTCCACTTTGCGGAATATTTCAATATCCGGTTTCTCGCACCCCATTTCACTGGAGATGAAAAGGTGATGAAAAACCTCGTCGATCTGCAGATCGGCGAGCACGGTGCGGAGGCGGGAGTCATTGTTGGAAAGAACTGCCAGTTCATAGCCACGCTCTCGCAGTGTTTTCAAGGTATTCATTGCACCTTCAGCCAGTTTCCAACAATCTCCACGGGCAAAGAGATTCCACAGATCTTCGAATAAAGGGTCGATATCTTTATCTCCGGAAAAGGGACGGAAGGTCTCGGCAACCACCTGTCTCCAGAATTCCTTCTCTTCGCCTCCGTTGGTTTTTTTACAGACCTGCAATGTTCCAAAAGCCTGGTAGAAATTTTTGTCCACATCTTCGTCTGAAGCATCGATGCCGTATTCCCGGGCCGTTCTACCATACACAGTGCCAACCGAAGGCCAGGGGCGGACCAGAGTGCCGGCGGCATCCACGGTGAGGAGTCGAATGGGGTGGGAGGAATCTGACATATTGGATTAGCGGTTGGAAAAAAATCAACGATGTGAGAAGGATTAATTGTTTAAAATGATGCAATTAGCAAGCAAGCGAAGATTTCCGCCCGGGGTAGGGTTTGCCTTTTTGCTTTTTTGGGCAGCTGTTGCCGGTGTTCTTTTCCCAGACCCATTCACACAAAAAAATTGGGGAGAATCTGGCCAATGGGCCACAGTCGCGACTTTTGTTATTTTTGTTTTTATTGGCAGAAGCATTTCTCTGAATGCCTTGGCCAAAGAGATGAAACGCCCGGTGGTGACCCTGACAATTCAGGGAAGTATCTTTTTGGCTACCTGGATTCTTGCCAATTTACTTTACCGATACAATGTTTCTGCTTCCCCCTTCCTAGTTGGGTTTCTTGTGGTTCTGGTTCTTCCCTCCACCATCTCGAGTTGTGTCGTCTATGCCCGGACTGCGGGGGGGAATACTGAGTTTGCGTTGGGGCATTCCTTTCTTTCCAATTTTATCGCTCCGTTTCTTTTCCCTCTCTTATGCGTAGGTTGGCTCTATGGAGTGGGGTTCACGGGTGTTTCTTTTCTGAGTGTGGTTGAACGGATTTATCCGAGGCTTGGGCTATTAATTTTGTTACCATTAATTCTTGGATACCTTTCCAAAAAAATTTCTCTGGTGGAAGTGCAAAGAGATTGGGAGAAAAAAGCACCTCAGGTATGTATTCTCTTTCTTTCCTATGTCGCTTTTGCTTCAGGATCTTGCCTTGGTTTGCTCGACCAATCGATCAGCCAATGGATAGAGTTGGTGGCTTGGACAATTGCGTGCTGGTTGGTCCTCTCTTTTCTTGGTTGGATAAGTGGAAAAGTGGTTGGTTTGACAACTTCGGAGAGAATCAGTGCTTATTTTGTAGTTTCCCAAAAATCGCTGGCTACGGGAATTCCGCTCATTTTTGCGGTGATGGGGACTCAAAGCGTAGAGGGTTGGATCTGGATTGTTTTACCCCTTACTTTTTACCATTTGTTTCAACTACTTGCTGGGGGAGGTGTAATTGCCTATTTGAACCGCAAAGCGACTGAATATAGGTAGGACTTTTGCATGGATGAATCGTGCACCCTTTTGTAAAGTAAAACTTTGAATATGACCGAATCCACATCCAACCCGGCTGCAATTTTAAGATTAAGTGAACAACTGGGCGATTGTGTGGAAACTTCATTCGAACAACGAGAAGACCATTCCTATGATGGATTGAAGATCAGTTCCTTGCCAGATGCCGTGATCCGGGTCAAGGAAGCGGTCCAGGTTGGAGCGGTTTTGAAAATCGCCAATCAGCATGGGATTCCCGTAACCACCCGAGGGGCGGGTTCCTCGCTCACCGGTGGTGCAACCCCGATCCAAGGAGGATGGGTGCTCGATCTGTCCAGGCTAAATCATTTTGAAATTGATGAGGAGAACCAACTGGCCCGTTGTGGACCTGGAGTGGTAGTGGCGGATTTGCAGGCAGCGGCGGCGGAACAGAATTTGTTTTATCCGCCTGATCCTTCCTCAAAAAAGTTTTGTACTCTGGGTGGAAATGTAGCCTGCAATGCGGGCGGTTTACGCTGCGTAAAATATGGAGTGACCCGGGACTATATTCTATCACTGGGTGGTTATCTGGCCAATGGAGAATATGTACGATGGGGAAGGGCGACCCGCAAATTTGCCACCGGTTACAACCTTCGGGATTTGTGGGTAGGTAGCGAAGGAACCCTCGGGGTGGTTACGGAGATTACGGTGCGTCTGATTGATCTGCCCAAGACGACCCGTTCTTTTCTCGGTGTATTTGAATCTGATGAATTAGCCCTTTCTTCCCCGCAGGCTCTTCGCAAACTTGGACTGCGTCCATCTATTTTGGAATACATGGACAGGTGGACGATTTATTGCCTGCAGAAATATGTGGGTACTGAAGTTTTTCCGGGGATTCAGCCTCATCCTATGCTCCTGATTGAAGTGGATGGTAATGAGAGGGAAGTTGAGGAACAAAGTAAACTTCTGGATTCCTGGTTGCAGGATACTGCTTTGGCTTACCGTTCTGCAGTTACTCCAGAGGAAGCAGAAAAACTATGGGATGTGAGGAGGCAGGGTTCCTCTTCGATGAAGAAACTGGCTTCCACAAAATTAAATGAAGATGTGGTGGTTCCCTTGAACCGGCAGGTAGAACTGGTGAAGGGGGTAGAGGAATTGCGGAAAAAATACGACATCAAGATTGGGGTATTCGGGCACTGTGGGGATGGGAACCTTCATGTGAATTTAATGTACGATGAAGATAATGAGGAGGAGACCGATCTAGCGGTCTCCGCTCTGCGTGAACTGATGAGTAAGGT
>JAYNJW010000093.1:0-4146 GCA_038110535.1 Opitutia bacterium
TTCAGGAATACCCTTGAGATATTTATCGGTAAGAAGTCCCTGAAAGAGTGGACAAAAGGCAATCACCCCGATGCCATTTTCAGCACAGCAGTCGAGAAGGTTTCCCTCCACCCATCGGTTAAGCATGGAATAGTTGGGTTGATGGATAATGGGTGTAACCAATCCGTTGGATTTACAAATTTCTAAAACATCTTTGGTTTGCTCAGTTAAATAACTGCTAATTCCAACATACAAGGCTTTTCCCTGATGAACCGCGGTATCCAATGCCCCCAAGGTTTCATCCAAAGGAACAGATGCATCAAAGCAGTGGGAATAAAAGATATCGAAATAATCGAGACCAGTTCGCTTGAGGGATTGATCCAGACTGGCAAGGATGTGCTTACGACTCCCTCCCATTCCGTAAGGGCCTGGCCACATATCATAACCGGCTTTGCTCGAAACCAGAAATTCATCCCTTGGCATTTGGGAGAGAATTTTACCAACATTGATTTCTGCAGATCCATAAGGAGGACCATAATTATTGGCTAAATCAAAACGGGTGATACCACCATCGAAGGCGGCATGAACCATTTCTGTTTGTTCAGAAGTTGGACTGGAACCACCAAAATTATGCCAAAAACCTAGACTTAAGGCAGATAATTTTAACCCTGTATTTCCACAAGTCCGGTATGTCATCCGACCATCGTACCTGGACGGTGGACGCTCCGCCAGGCTCATAAACTATACCTATCGAGTATGCTCAAAATGATAGGGTCAAGATTCGGTGGATTCCGCAACGGTTTCTTCTCCAATCTCTTCGTCAGAATCCTCCATATCCTGTTTCAAATATTCATGCACACTGAGATCGCCGACAAAGGACTCCCCTTCGCGGCGCTCAACCACATGGTATCTCTCCACATAGCGTTGTACCACATGAATTTTGGCATCCAAGGGTTGCACAATCAGGAGCTGTAAATGGAACTCTTTGAACAGGTCCAATAGATACTGGGAAAACTCATCATCGGTCTTACTGAACATTTCATCCACCGCAACCAATCGGAAAGTTTCGGTTTGTTTGCCACCCACATCAATTCCGTATTGATAGGCAATTGCGGTGGCCAAAATGGTAGAAGCAAGACGATTCTTCTCTCCACCAGATTTTCCGGCTGCCCCACTGTAGCTTTGGCGCAAAATATTCTCCTCTTTGTAAAATTCATCCGCACGGAATTTGAACCAGTTTCGGACATCAATAACCCGCTCAGTCCAATTAAGGTCCTGCTCCAATTCTCCAAGGAACTGTTCCACTCGATGATAGCGTTCACGGCGGCGCTCATCATCATCATCCGATTCCAGGTCTCCTTCCAAGGCATGCCTGCGAAGTTTCTTGAATTTGCGAACCCCGTCGTCTCCCGCATCTTCAATCATCAACTGGATATAGGTAAGTTCTTTGCGGTCAAAAATCACCCGCGATAGATGCTCATTCAATTCATTGACCCGTTTGCGAATACGATCGCGATGCGATTCCAGTGCTTCACTAAATCCAGAAACCTCTTCAGGTACCTGAACCCTTAATAACTCCTCAAATCGTTCATGGTTTTTGGCCAGGTCCTCTTCCTCGATTTGTTTACGGACTTGCTCGAACGATGAATAGGTTGTGTCGGAATAACCTTCCTCAAGATCGAGAATAAGTTCATCCCGAAAAGCCTGATTTCGACCATCTGCAATGAATCGTTGCATGGCTGCAACATTTTTGTCGCGGAATTTATCAAGCGAAGCTTCAAGCTTATGGATCCGTGCATCCAGTTTGTGAGTGGCCTCTCGAGCGGCTTCTTCAATATCATCGGGAGAATCAGGAGGCGTACCAAATTCTTCCTCTATCTGAGTGTATAATTCCTCCAATGCTTGATCGACTTTGTCTTTTGCTTCGTCAGGATCCTCCCCTTCAGTTAATTCAGGAAGAAGTTCTTCCCGGTATTTTTCGAGCAAGCAACCAATCGCCTCTATACGGGTCTCATTTCTTTCGGCACGGGCTTCTACTCCACCAATTCTTTGCAGAATCTGATCCCGTGAACTTTGTAAGGAATCTAACTTTTCGGCGAGAGCATCGTGGTCTTCCTTCAATTTCTTGAGCACATCAGAACCGCCAACGATTACCCGCTCTTCTTCCTCTAAATCTGCAATTCGGGTGGAAAGACCTAGAACATCAATATCGGAAAATTCATTGGCACAGGCTTGAAGTTGAACCCCCGCACGCAGTTTTGCCCGTAAAGTCTGTCTTTCAAACTCGGACTCACGGATGGAGCGACCCGCATTATCAGATTCTTCCCTCCATTTACCAAGCGCTTCATCCAAAGATTTTTGCTTGGGACTGAGATCCCATCCGAGTACCCATGTGGAAGCATCGCCCAAGAAGAAAGTATCATCTTTTTCTCTTAGCGAACCACCTGTTTTGACAATTCCTTCAAGGGTAATGGCGTCACTTACCTCATCGAATTTCTTATTTCTTTCGTCGATGCAAAGATGAGGAAATCTTCGATTAATTTCCCACTTCAGCCAAGCCTGTCTGGATTTTTCAATCTCTGAACGAATAACCAGTTTGGCCAGAAGAGAATCATCATCGGGTTTGACTTTGGAATGTCCAGAACTTGGACAAATAAATGCCAGACGGTCTGCTAGGTGATTCTCCTCAAGAAATTTTTCTGCTTCATCGGCAAGTTTTGGGGGCACCACGATGGTAAGGGCAAAGGGACGCAGTATCCGCTCGATTGATCCCGTCCATTTCGACTCGTCCGGTAATACCTGAATAAGTTCGGCTACAAAAGGAAGTTCGGCAATATCACGATCCAAAATAGTGGCCAATGATGCCCTTAATCGAGCTATTTCGGGGGGAACATTGGTATTGGCTTCCAGAAGATAATTCCTTTCATCCTCCAAAGTATCGACCCGCTCGTTCGCTTTCTTTAATTGATAGGAGACTTCTACGATCTTTTCATCAAGCTCGGCAATCTTGCCCTCCATTCTGGGCAGTTGAGAATCCAGTTCCCGGCGCAAGGTAAGAAAGTCGTCCTCCTGTTTCACAAAGGATCCCTTTTCCCAGGCACTCAAATGGCGCTCAAAATTTGCTGCCCTTTTGTTGACCACTTCCCGCTTGTCCCGCAGACGATCAATTTCGGCACCCACCTGTTCTAGGCGGCGGTTTTCATCGCTGTCCGAGAGGGCACGCTCCAAGTGGCTAAGTTTTTCGCGGTACCGATCTATTTCACCCCTTGCTGTTTTTAAGCGGGCTCGCTCGGCTTCTTCCTGATGTTTGAGTTCATCAATCCAATCGGTTCTACGCTCCAACTCTGCCTGGGCATAAAAGGGCTCGATGGTCTGCCTAATTTTCTCCGCATTTGTACGCAGGTTCATTGAATCCAGAAACTGGGCATGAGTGTTCTGAATCTCATCCAACTGCTCAATTTGATAGGATGCAGTTTCGATCCTGCGATGGGTGCTGCGAAGATCATCAAATCTTTCCTGCAAAGCCACTAATTTTTCCTTCGCCCCACCGTCATCAAGCATGTGTTCTCTGATAAATTGGGTAAGGTCTTTAACATCCTTGATGCAAACTGCTTGATTAAAAATAGACATCGGTGAACGGGTGCCCAAATCCGCATCCAGGAAGAGCATGGACTCGAATTTTTTATGATATGCAGTAAAGGAATCAAAAATATTGAAACCACGTTCTTTTAAAATTCGCCGTAAATTATCAGAGTCGCCCAATTGGTTAAAATCTTCCTCGATGGTGAGCTTCCTCTTTTCGACCATATATATCTTGTCGACCTTACCGGATGGCAAACACCACAGGACCTGAGCAATAGTCACCTCCGACTGGTATGCTTCATTAAAAAAATGGGCAAGGAGAACGGTGTAGGTTTCACCAGGTTTTCGCAGGGTTTCCTTCCGCCCCTGTCCAGTTGTGGAATCATGAATTTCGGAGTATGCACCAAGAACATAATCTCTCTCGTTGCGTTCCCGGCTTCCGGCAGAACTCGAGGCCACATTGTAGTTTCGAACACGGTTGGGTACAAGCAGGGTCAGTAAAGCATCGACTAAGGTGGATTTTCCCGATCCATTGCGTCCGGTGATCATGGCGGTCCTACCATCAGGGCGAATGGTGTAAACTTT
>JAYNJW010000094.1:0-4065 GCA_038110535.1 Opitutia bacterium
CGGTGTCAAAGGTGCCGGGGTTGTCCTGTCTCCAATGGGCCCGTTGAATCGCCTGCCACGAGCGCTTGGCAGCCTGCCACTTGTGCTGGCCATCGAGGGAGTAATATCCGGCCGATCCGTACTCCAGTACGTAAGAGTTCCGGCAACTGCTGTAATCATCATTATCACTCTGGAAGAGATCGCCCATCGAGCTAATCACTTGCTCGTAACTGTTGCGATACCCATGTCCGATGATTTCCGCATCGGTGCCATCCGGGTTCATTCTCACGCTGAATCCCGCGCTCCAGACATAGCCGTCATCACTCTTTGCGCCCTTTAATTCATGGGTGGGCATGTAGAAATATTTTTCGCTGGCTCCTCCTCGGTAATTGGTGTTCATCCGGAAGGTCTTGCCGGAATGATCCGTAAAAATGGCCCCGCAGTTTCCACTGTTGAAATACCATTTTCCGTCCGGCCCGGATGTTACCGAGTGGAGGGAGTGATCGTGTTGCCTGCCGTTGAACCCGGTCAGCAGGACTTCTTTTTTATCTACGGATGGATCAAACTGCAGATCCCGGTCGACGTCGGTCAGTACCACGATGTCGGGCGGTTGGGAAATTACGACCTGGTTGTCAAACACGGCTATACCCAGGGGCGATTCCAGGTATGGGTCCTGCCAGAAAACCTTGGATTGATCAGCGGAACCATCCCCATCCGAATCTATCAATACCACAATCCGGTCGCCCGCTTCCCTTCGGATGCCCAGTTTCTCGCGGTAATTTACGCCCTCGGCGATCCAGATTCTTCCCTGTGGGTCGATTGCCATATTGGTGGGATTGTAAAACATCGGGCTTTTTGCCCAAAGGGATATTTCCAGATTGGGATCGAGAGAGAATTTGCCAAGGTCAATCGATGCCGGTTTTGTCGTGGGTGGCCACGACCAGTTGGACTTTTTTGCCTGAAGCAAAGCTGCGAAAGACAAAGCGAGCAAGAATGATAATAATCTGAAAAATCCCATAAAAATATTATTCTATTTTATGCATTTCTGATGGCAAGGCCTTGCTTGCCATAAAGTGGAAAAATCTTCTGAATCCCGTGCCAAGGATATTCTTACTTCGCCTCTTCCAATCTACTTTCCAATTGGAGCCGTGCGGTTCTGGCTATTTCAGCATATTCAGGATCATCGATCACATTGGTGTACTGATGAGGGTCTTTTATCATGTCGTAGAGCACCTCGCCCTTGTCCCCAAAATTCATATAGGCCCATTCTGGCGAACGAATTCCGGCACCTTTATCCTTGATATGATGTTCATGGTGCAGGGAAAGGGCGGTATCTCGCACCGTGGTCTCTGGGTTTTTGAGGATGGGGACCAAGCTTTTGCCGACAATCCCCTTGGCTGAAGGCAAACCGAGCAGATCGGTACAGGTGGGATAGAAATCGACCAGTTCAACAAGGGAATCCGTCCGGCCCGGCTTCAGCCCGGGTGCACGAATCATCAAGGGTACGCGGGTCACTTCCTCATGCAGGTTGGACTTTTGCCAAAACCCATGCTCACCCAAGTGGTATCCATGGTCCGTGGTGAAAAAAATTGCAGTGGAATCACTCAGTCCCTGCCGTTCAAGTTCATCGAGCACTTTGCCCAGTTGCTCGTCCATAAAGGTGACGGATGCATAATAGGCCTGCCACATCCCCCTTTGGCCCTCTTCGGTCTCATTGAGAAGCTGCCCACTCATAAACCCATGGGCGGCGAGGGGAATATCGTCCACATCCCCTTCGATCTGAGGGGGAATCTTCATCTTTTCCAATGGATACATGTCGAAAAACTTTTTCGGCGCCACCATCGGGTAGTGTGGACGGAAGAAACCCACGCCCATGAAAAAGGGCTTTCCCGCTTCCTTCCGTTCACGGATTAATTCAACCGCCTTTTCGGCAACGAGGTAGTCTGCCTGATCCGATCCGTCTGCCACATCCGCCTCCACTGCCGCCCAGTATCTTTCCTTGGTTCCCATTCCCTGCCTTCCCTCCATCTTACGGGTGGCGATTCCTCGGTTCATTTGCCGGTAAAGACCAGGAGTGTAAGTCTCCGGAGACTTGGTGTTGTGAAACTCCGTCCAGCACGCGGGCACATCCAGTCCACTGTCTCCATTCCGAGGGGAATTGGGCACGCCCATATGAAAGATTTTGCCCACCCGGGAGGTATGCATATCGAATTTCTGTAAGTGTTCACCCAGGGTGAGCGGTTTCTTTTTGGAGCCGGGATAAATGCTCCGCATCATGGATGGGCGCGATGGGAGGCAGGCAAGGCCCTGGCAATAAGCCCGGTCGAAGACCATGCTGGTGGCGGCCAGTCGGTCGAGGTTGGGAGTCTTACAAATCTTGTCTCCGTAAGCGGGCAGGGCACTTGCCTTCAAGTCGTCCGACATGATCAACAAAACGTTTTGTATCTTCCCTTTTGGTTGGGCAGCCAGAAACAAGGGGATGATCAGTAGGGAAAATAAACTCGGAATCTTTTGCATTATGGGTTCTTGGGTTTTGGATGAATTTTTTAGGAATGATTTTTTTTGAATAAAGTTTTCAAAAGTCCAACGGCGATAAGATCAACTCCAACAACCCCGATACCTAAAGCCACCCAAAATTCGGAGGTACTGGTATAATTTTTTAGTTCATAATAACCAACATAAGCAGTTACTAATCCGTAGCTCAAAAGATATCCCAGACAGACCAGAGATAAAAAAGATCGCCGGAAAACAAAGTAAATTCCCAGGCATAGGATCAGGGGTGTGATGACCATAATCTGTGGACCAATCATGAGGAAGGCACATGCCGGCAGAGTGAAGCACAGAAGCAAAAAGATGATCCGTTTAATCAGTAATTCAGTGCCAGTAATCTTTTGATTTTCCGATGTTTCGGCTTTCTTTTTTAAGTGCCGGTTGATCAGAGCAAGGACTCCAGTGGTAATGAATGATACCAGAATAAAAAGGAGAATATGGTTTATCGTCATTGCAATGATTGGGCTGGGTTCTTGTCCAGGTGACTGGTGTTTCCATGCACATCATGATGGCGTGCCAGAAGAACAGCTTGGTTGTTTTCTCTTTTAATTTCAATGGAAAGAAACCCGCCCTGAACCTTGAGGTATTTATGCTCGGGTAAAACCTGCTGATCTCTCCATCCGCTGGCATGTTCATTGGATGCGGAACCACAGGAAAATTCTTTCAGCCCGGTTTCCTGATCGATGGAAACATATTGCCAGTGCCGGTCGCCACAGATGACGAAGGCATTTTTTTGCGAAGCGAGGAACCTCCGAATCTGATCTCCTTCATTTTTGAATCCCCGGTTGGCATGATTATCGTTCTTGGATGAGCGGTCCGGGCCGACCACCGGGGTAGGGGAAATTAAAATACGGAAGGTCGCATCCGATTCCTCAAAGGTACGGAAAAACCATTCCTTTTGTTCTTTTCCCCAGATTGATTTTTCCGGACCATCCTTCATCGTGTTCGGACTACGGAAATCCCGTCCTTCCACCAACCAGATTTGCAGATCTTTTCCCCAGCGGATGGTGCGGTAATTATTCTCCCGAATCGGGAATTGCTCAACGAATAATTCCTTTCCCTGTTCCCAGGTAAGATCGACAAAGTCTATGCCCGGCCAGGAGTCATTGCTGGTGGTGTCATGATCATCTTTCATGAAATAACTTCCTACCTGTGTGTGAAAATGGGAAAGATGGGGGAGTCCGTAGAGCCGGTTCCATTTGAAACGGGCAAGGGTTTGGTTATTCGCCCAGGGTTGGGGTTTGTCGTAGTATTCAATATCCCCGGTATGCACAAAAAAATCGGGATCCAGTTCGAGCATGCGGGGATAGATCTGATGACCTTTGGGGGTGTCTCTTCGTGGGTAGTCCTGACAAGTGGTGACCACAAACTTGATTGATTTTTCCTGATCAGATGCGGGTGCGGTGCGGAATTTTCCCCTTACTGTCTCCCCCGGAACTCCTTCAATGCTTTGGCTTTCCACTTTGATTTCGTAGGAACTACCGGGCAGTAGATTCGTGATCTCCACCTTTCGCGTATAATCCTTCTCAGGGTCTA
>JAYNJW010000095.1:0-4061 GCA_038110535.1 Opitutia bacterium
GTAGAGCAACGCATTCGTAATGCGTGGGTCGTCGGTTCGAATCCGATTCTCGGCTTTCTTTCTTTTAGGCAAAAAAAGGGTAGGGCTAGGATAGAATTTTAAGGGTAGTACTGGGGAGATGAGGTGCTCGCGTATACTAGGAATAGCCTCTCAGATTTTTTTCATCTACTTGATGTAGGAGAAATTTATTAGATTCTAGATTTTATGATTTCACCACCAGAATCTTTGATAATTTTTCTAAATATTGTGTTTGGTTGTTTGCCTGTTGTATGAACATAAAGCTTAACTTGATAACGCTTTAATAATTTGTTCAATATCTCATAGTCATAGTCGGAGTTTTTATCTTTTAGATCAGTAAACCAATAAATTGTATCTACCTTTCTAACAGTAGCTAAAGCCGTAAACGCCTGAAGGTTGCTAACTTCGTATTCATTTAAAAATAAATGAGGACTTTCTAGAGGGTAGGATTGGCAATACCATTGTTTTAAAAAAGGATTTTCGTGTGATTCTGGAAATACATAAAACCATGCCTTTTCTTGGAGTTTTTGCCCATAGTATTCAATGAATGAACCGTAAATCTCAATGAAGTATGCATATTCAAATTTTGATTTGATTTGATCACGAAGTTTTGGAAGTACCAGAGCCATGCTGTAAGAATTGTCGAGAACAACTCCTATTCGTTTACTCTTGATTTGAGTACCGTAAAGCTCAGCCTCACGCGTGACATATTCTTTTATTTCCCCCTTTTTATTTCTTTCATCCCAGATTTTTGCAGCCTTTTCTTCAGCAGTTGCTAGAAGAGCCCTGTTCTTTTCTAGTTCTACGAGATACGGGACAATATATTCATGAAAATCTTTTTCAGTTGTTTTGAAGTTTAGAAATTTATTATGCAGTGCCTGCTGTTTACGGTCCATATTTGCATTATGCAAAAATTCTATATCAACTTTTGCACCGGTGTACTTTTCAACTGCTACAGATCGATCCAGGAGTTCTTGTTTAGTATTATTTATAAATTCCCAAGTAACAGCGCAAATATCATCCTTTCTCCATTTACCCCAGTCGCTAGATAAAGCATGACTGGAAAGTAAGATAAATAAAAGTAAGATAGCTCTCATCCCGGCACCAAACCACTTTCTAACGGGCTAGTCAAACTACCTGTGCTGAACATAAAGATTGTCTGTTCTTCTCCGGTTTCTAACTGGGTAAAAGCGGAAAAATCGTTTTGTCTCCTCCGCTTACAAATATTTGTAACGGTATTCGGATTGCAGGGAAAGAAGCATTAGAAGGGTACGAAACAAGGGGCCGTCGTCGTCTCCGTGGAAGTGTGCACCCTGTTCCCAAAAGCCATCTTTGTTTTGGGCCTTGAGAATAAAAGAGGGCAGGTTGGTATTCCACTTCTGGGAATACTCACTTCCTCCTTCAATTAGGGGAGCGGCTGCGAAAGCCTGGCAGTTGTAATAAAAAGCATAGCAATCCAAATCAGATAATTTGTTGGGCTGATCAAAAATAATCTGGTTCATAGTCCTGAATACTATGGCAGAATTCTTCGAACCAGTAAGCGCGAGGCAATAGGCACCTGCCCCAATCAGGCTGGGTTTTTCTTTACTTCCCACTTGATAGGCAAACTTTCCACCGGGCAGGCTACATTTTTCGACATAGCTTGCTGCCCGCTCAAGGCACTTGTCGATGCCCACAAATGGAAAGTCCATGTAGGATGCCATTTTTACTGCCTGAACATTCCATCCGGTCACGGAGAGATCGGTGTGAGCACCTTTACCCCTTCCATATCCATAGGCCCACCCACCATTTGGATTTTGACCGTCAATAATAGATTGTACAGCAGGACCGACGAACTGTAGCAAATTCTTGTCCTTTGTGATTAGATAGGCTTCACATAGAGCTTGCGTTCGCATCGGGTGGGAATAGCAAGAGCTATTTCCCGTTCCATGAATTACCTTTCCGGGAATGAGGGTGAGGAATTGCAGTGCTTTCTTTTTGTTTTCTGAGTATTTCCCCCGATTGAAGCTTGGCTCTTTGGCCAGGAAATTCATTAGGGCGAGTCCGGTATAGGCTAGTCTTCTGTATTCAAGATTTGAGTCTTGTTTCTTTTTAACACTCCCTTCCCATGCCCCGTTGGCAATTTGTAGGCGAGCCAACCAATCCAGGCCTTTTTCGATCGCATTGGCTTTTGCAGGATCAATTTTTTCGGCATTGATCCGACTATGGAAGATCGAGGGAAGCCTATTGGTAATTTTTGAGTTTTGGGCTAAATCTTCAGAATCAGTTTTGTTGAGGCTCCATGAAAACATCAAGATAATCAGAGCAAGGATGACGCCCGCCAGTCCAAGCCAGAACAATCCCTTCTTTTTGTTCTTGGCAGAGCTGTCGATGCTGCTTCTAACACCTTTATTTTTTTGCTCCGATTTGAATGATTTACCGCTGGCACTTGCAGGGGCAACCAATTCCTCAGAATCAATTTTTTGAGCGAATGCCTGTGCGACCAAATCGTTTCCTGGTGTAATATCACGTCCCTTTGGCCCAAGAAATTTTTCCAAACTGGCGTAGACTTTTTTCTGATAGGTAGCCTGGGGAAGTCTGTATTTAAGAATAGCTTGTAAATCGCCCATCCGCAGTTCCAGTCCAAGCGGAAGTTCAGTTTCTTCTAGGTGAATAGCGAGAAATTTTTTCTTCCGGTTAAGAGCCAGGTTGATTTCATTCCGGCAATTCTCGGAATTCGCCGAACGGGGGGAGGTGAAGATAAGAAAAAGGAAACAATTGACCACTGCCTGAGCGATATGTTGAGGCCAATCATTACCCGGTTCGATACCTTCGTCGTACCAGATCCGATAACCGGCTTCATGTAATCTCTTGATTTCCCGAAAGACGACATCGCCATCGGCATGGGCATAACTGATGAAAATATAGGGCTTGTCCCCGGTATAAGCCTCGAAAGGAGGCACTAAGTGCTGATGCAGGTTTTCTGGTGTAAAGACAACGCCGGGCACGTGGGAAAGAGTAGTCCATTCAGCACAACCATCATACCACGCGGAATCGGTGGGCCGAAAAGATTTGGTGTCGATAAAAGCCTGGACTTGTTCCAAGGAATAGGGGCCAAATTGCTCATCGTTTTTGTACAGAAATATTTTCAAAATAACCTACCTTTAAAAGGCGATATATCTCAATGTATGCCCGAATCTGTCAACTCTCTAGCTTGAATGTATCTTTTAGTCATTGGTCTTTGCCTCAATTAATAGGGGATTAATTTGAGGAATCTACAATTGGGAAAAAAAGATGTTCCGACTGATCGAATAAAGGATTGGCTTATGAAGAGAGCATGGTTTAGGCATTTGGGATGAAAGATCATAGCCTTAAAACCTATCATGTTGGTTATGGAGGGGAAGGTGGTTTTGTAAGCCAGGCGACATTTATCTGTGAAACTTATTTAGAAGCTTGCTGACGCTTCATTCAAATGGTGGGCAGAAAAAAAATGACTGCCACAGTATGGTGTGACGAAATTCGAGAAAAGGTTTACAATGGTTCGACAAGGGAGTGGGAAGAGAGAGTTGTATACCGAGAATATAATGACCACATCCATTATCCCGAATAATCTTAAACCTTGGTCTTAATCCCCTATTATTGCTTTTCTACAAACCTGGCTTTAGATCATTCTTCTTCGTTTGCTATATGGGAAGTTTCTAAATGTCTTTCCTCACGGGCAAAGCCTAGATCATTTGCACATGCCTTGTCACAGACTTTTCTCCTAGCCATTTTGGAACATTCAAAGTCTTTTCTCAATACCAGCTTGCCGTCTACAGGTCCGATATTTATTCCGATAAATTATGTGTAAGACATTATTAATAGTCATTTTTGTACTCTCTTTTTTTGTTGGATGTGAGGAGGAAGAACCGATGCCTGATGCTCGTGTTGTCGGAGGATCTGCTCTCGACCGTAAAGAGCGGATCCGTGAATTGGAAGCAGATCTGGAAGTGGTTAAGTGGGAGAATGTACGGCTAAGCCTGAAAATCCGCAAGGTGGACGGTTCTGCTCTTGTCCGGGACAAA
>JAYNJW010000096.1:0-4031 GCA_038110535.1 Opitutia bacterium
GTGCTCAATCGATGGATGCCCTAAGCTCCATGGCCAATGTTGCCGGCTACCGGGCAGTGGTGGAAGCTTCTCATGTATTCGGACGTTTTTTCACGGGTCAGATTACTGCAGCCGGAAAAGTTCCCCCTGCGAAGGTTTTGATTATAGGTGCAGGAGTAGCCGGACTGGCTGCCATCGGGGCCGCCCGTAACATGGGCGCAATTGTCCGTGCCTTTGATACCCGTCCTGCAGTTAAGGAAGAAGTGAAAAGCCTTGGGGCAGCCTTTCTTGAACTTGATTTCGAGGAAGATGGTGCCGGATCCGGCGGATATGCCAAGGTGATGAGCAAGGAATTTATCGAGGCGGAAATGAAACTGTTTGCCGAGCAGGCAGCCGAGGTAGATGTGATTATTACCACCGCGATGATTCCCGGCAAAAAGTCTCCCGTATTGATTACCGAGGAGATGGTCAAATCGATGAAGCAGGGATCGGTGGTGGTCGACCTTGCTGCAGAAGGAGGAGGGAACTGCGAACTCACGGAAGCGGGAGTCGCCAAGGTAGCCCATGGGGTAACCATTATTGGGTACACCGACTTTCCTTCCCGCTTGCCCACACAGTCAAGCAGGCTCTATGGAAACAATTTGGTTAAGCTGGTCCAGTTGCTGGGCACGGCAGAAGAATTTTCCATTAATCAGGAAGATGAAGTGGTTCGCGGAGCCTTGGTTCTCGATCAAGGAAAATTGAGTTGGCCACCACCACCGGTGGAAACCTCGGTTGCCCCCTCCAAAAAGCCGGAGGCAAAGAAAGAGGAAGTTGTGGAGGAGAAATCTAAGAACCCACTCCTTTCTGGCGGGTTCCTTCTGGGTCTGCTATCCGTTGCTCTGCTCGCCCTAGGCTGGAATGGATCGAGTGAATTTCTCGATCAGATCACCGTCTTTGTCCTCGCTTGTTTTGTCGGATACATGGTGGTCTGGAATGTGACCCCCTCTTTACACACTCCCTTGATGAGTGTGACCAACGCCATTAGTGGAATCATCCTGATCGGTGGTATGCTCTTCGTCTCAGGGGCCAATCCCTGGCTGGCTGGGGTGGCAATCTTTGTCGCCACCATCAATGTGGCCGGAGGATTTCTCGTAACCCAGCGCATGCTGAAAATGTTTCGCAAGTAATGAACGCAGGAAATATATCATCTCTTTATCCTCTGAGCGAAGGCCTGGTTACCATGGCCTACCTTGTTTCTGGGATCTTTTTTATTCTTAGTCTCGGAGGTCTTTCCAAGCAAGAAACCGCTCGTCGCGGAAATGTATATGGCATTGTGGGAATGACAATAGCCGTCTTGGCGACCTTCTTAAGTGGCAAGGTATCCAACTTTGAACTGCTGGTGCCATTGATGCTGGGTGGTGCGATTATTGGTGCCGTCATGGCCAAGCGGGTGGAAATGACTTCCATGCCCGAGCTGGTTGCGATTTTACATAGCTTTGTGGGATTGGCCGCAGTGCTCGTGGGAATTGCCAGCTTTATGGACCCCGGGCATGCATTGCTGGAGGGCTCGGACAAACTAATTCACGAGATCGAAATTCTGCTCGGTGTATTTATCGGAGGAGTAACCTTCACGGGTTCCGTTGTGGCTTTTGGGAAACTACGCGGCTCCTTGAGTGGTAAGCCCATCCTGCTTCCCTTCCGGCATTTTCTGAATCTTGGTATGGTCTTGGGAACGGTCTACTTGGGTTCTCAGTTTCTTAGCCAAGGCCACGATGCCGCTCTAATTACCCTGTTGATTGTAACTGGAATTTCTTTGGTTCTGGGTGTGCACCTGATTGTTGCGATTGGGGGTGCAGACATGCCGGTGGTCGTTTCCATGCTCAATAGTTATTCAGGCTGGGCTGCAGCTGCGGCTGGGTTCATGTTGAAAAATGATCTCCTTATCATCACGGGTGCACTGGTGGGAAGCAGTGGAGCAATCCTCAGCTACATCATGTGCCATGCGATGAACCGTAGTTTGGTTAATGTGATCTTTGGCGGATTCGGGACTGGTTCCGGTGGTTCGGGTGGATCGACCGAGATCGAAGGCTCAATCACAGAAACCAGTGCTCAGGAAGTGGCAGAGGAATTAAAGGAGTCCAAAGAGGTGATGATCGTGCCGGGATATGGTATGGCCGTGGCTCAGGCTCAGCATGTGGTCAAGGAAATTACCGAAAATTTGCGCGGTAAAGATGTGAATGTACGCTTTGCTATTCATCCAGTTGCAGGTCGTCTGCCCGGGCATATGAATGTGCTCCTCGCTGAGGCTAATGTTCCCTACGATATTGTTTTTGAGATGGACGAAGTTAACGATGAACTTCCTGAAGTTGATATGCTTCTGGTAATTGGGGCAAATGACATCGTTAATCCATCCGCACAGGAGGAAGAAAACAGCCCTATTGCCGGAATGCCGGTGATCGAGGCATGGAAAGCCAAGACTGTGGTAGCCCTGAAGCGTAGTATGGCTACCGGTTATTCCGGTGTTGAAAATCCACTCTACTACAAAGAAAATTGTCACATGCTTTTTGGTGATGCCAAGGATTCCTTAGGGCAGGTACTTTCTGGGCTGAACTAAACCGGTTTTTCAACAAAACAAAAATCCTGTTCCGGTATTTAATTCGAATAATTTGCCAAGTTTTATTCATGGCATAGCATTAACCCCTCAACCTATTTTAATTTTATGAGTACAGAACAATCCTCTTCATCAGGCGGTTGTCCTTTTGGACACGGACAGCAAGCTCCAGTAACCAACGCAGATCAATGCCCCGTCATCCATGCAGCAGGTGGGGGAACCACCAACCAGGACTGGTGGCCCAATCAGCTGAAGGTCGACATCCTTCACCAGCATGATGCTCGTTCCAATCCAATGGAGGACGACTTTGATTATGCCGAAGAGTTTAAATCCATTGATTATGATGCCCTCAAAAAAGATCTCAATGATTTGATGACGGATTCACAGGATTGGTGGCCTGCAGATTTTGGTCACTATGGTCCTTTCTTTATCCGTATGGCCTGGCATGCTGCCGGTACTTACCGTACTGCGGATGGCCGCGGAGGTGGAGGAACCGGTGCTCAGCGTTTTGCTCCGCTCAACAGCTGGCCGGATAATGGGAATCTTGATAAGGCTCGTCGTCTGCTTTGGCCAATTAAGCAAAAGTATGGCCGTAAAATTTCCTGGGCAGATCTTTTCATTCTCACCGGAAATGTAGCGTTGGAGTCCATGGGCTTCAAAACTTTCGGCTTTGGTGGTGGCCGTCCAGATATCTGGGAAACCGAGGATGATATCTATTGGGGAACCGAAGGAACCTGGCTGGACGACAAGCGTTACTCCGGCGAGCGTGACCTTGAAAACCCATTGGCTGCAGTACAAATGGGTTTGATTTATGTGAACCCGGAAGGACCCAACGGGAATCCTGATCCAGTGGCTGCAGCCCACGATATTCGTGAGACCTTTGGCCGGATGGCGATGAATGATGAAGAAACCGTCGCCCTTATCGCTGGTGGTCATACCTTTGGTAAAACTCATGGGGCAGGGGATGTTGCTCATGTTGGCCCAGAGCCTGAAGCTGCTTCCATCGAAGAGCAAGGGTTTGGATGGACCAGTACTTATGGATCCGGCAGCGGAGCAGATGCGATTACTGCAGGTCCTGAAGTTACTTGGACCACCACTCCTACGAAGTGGGGAATCAATTACCTGGAGAATTTGTTTAATTACGAGTGGGAACTGACCAGCAGTCCAGCCGGTGCGAAGCAGTGGGTCGCGAAGGATGCACCAGAAAGTATTCCCGATGCTTTTAATTCTTCCAAGATGCGTAAGCCTACCATGCTTACCACCGATCTGTCTCTCAGGTTTGATCCCGCTTACGAAAAAATCTCCCGCAGTTTTCTGGAAAATCCTGACAAGTATGCCGATGCTTTTGCCCGTGCCTGGTTCAAACTCACCCACCGTGATATGGGGCCCAAATGCCGCTACCTTGGACCCGAAGTCCCCGCGGAAGAATTGATCTGGCAGGATCCCATTCCCGCCTGTG
>JAYNJW010000097.1:0-3973 GCA_038110535.1 Opitutia bacterium
TCGGTATATGCAAATTCCGTACGCAGGCCGCTTTCTGATCTGTACTCCAGTTCTGGTCCGAATTCTTGCTTGGAACCATCAGTCGCCCAATCAAAAAAGATAAAGTTCAGCCCTGTATCATCCGATGGATTTGCAGGGATCATAAATTCTGCCTGCACCCCATATACATCGTCTTGATTGATCAGAGCCACTGAGTGCTTACTTGGGAGATTCGATGCGTAAGTTAAATCATCCGGTATTACAGAACTTGCAGGATCACTTTCATTTCCCGAGCCGGACAACTTCAGGGCACCGTTCTCCACCACGGCAAGTGCTCCTCCTGCACCCCACCATACATCCCACTTGCTGGAATCTAGGGACCCACTACTAAAGTCATCGTAGTCTTCCCAGTCATGTCGCTCAAAAGTGAAGCTCCATGTTCCCTCTGTATCAATTTGACCGTTTTCATAATCGACCAAGGTTCCGGAATTGGTGGATGCATCAAAGGAATAAGTATCCCCATCTTCCAAGGTGATGTTCCATACATCACTTGAGACCACATCCAAAATGTAAGATTTGTCCGTATCCACAAAAGTTCCTTCCGTCGGGTCCTGGAAAGTGGAAGTGAAGGTACCATTTTCAAAAGACAAAGTTTCGCTCACTCCATCCGTACTTGAGAGCATCAAAACAGATCCATCCAAATTGGTCGTAGTAACTCGTCTTAGGACACGAACATTATCCGCAGTTAATTCAAATGCCAGACCCTGTGATTGATAATCATTGAATCCATTAATATAGAACATATCGGTATTAAAGGTTCCTGCCTCACCCTGATACCTAATTCCTCCATCCACATATAATTTGATAATCCCATCAATTAAGGTGGCACCTAGCCTGTGAGTAGTATCGCGTTGGGTAGTGCCAAAATTTTCAACCTCTGACCCATTATTTGCTAAATGATAAAATCCAAAGCCCTGTGAATACTGGCTGTCTGAATTTGGCTCAGCATTTAATTCTGCAGTGGCATAGGAAAGTGGATAGAGAGATGCTACGCCAACTTGCAAGCCCGACATACTGCTAGTAGAGCTCGGTATCAAAAATTCCGCTTCAATTCCCACGATGTCAGAGTCTTTTGGATAAACCCATGCCTGCCCGCCATCATCTCCCTGGAAAATATCCTCCCAACCTGATTTCACAACCTTCGCTGCAGATGGATTGCCTGAAGTAGCACTCAAAATAAGCTTACCGCCAGAAACATAGGGCTCGATTCCTCCACCTAGATACTTTGTTCCCCACTTACTTGTATCTAGGCTCGAGCCGCTAAAATCATCATAATCTTCCCAAACATAGGTGGCGGAAAATCCGGCATGAGATAAAAGCAATGAAAGAATGAAGTTTAGTTTTTTCATGAAGCAGCGGCTAATTAAAGAGAATCATTTCAATGAAAATCTTTAAACTAATCAGTCAATCGAATTAACTGATTACACCATTATGAAAAACTACCTACACCTGCTGGACCTTGGAGGTAAAAACTTCGGGTATCATAATCGGGGTCATTGATCCGCTTGCCTGATCAAACCGAACGCAGGCAGCGACGGCTTCGCCAACTGCTGCTTTTACACGCTCCCCATTTTCCTCTTTCCAGAACTGAAAGGCATAGGTGATGGAACGGTCGCGCATCTCGGTGACGATCAATTTGATCTCCACTTCCTCCTCAAACCTCAGGGGTCTTTTGAACCGGCAGGTGGCTTTGACCCGGGGCCAGCCAAAGCGTCCATTCTCATCTTCCATATCCACGGATAGTCCAACACTGCGGAGGAACTCATGCTCGCAGATCTCCATCCAGCGATAGTAGTTGGTAAAGTGCATGATGCCTGCCAGATCGGTCTCGGAAAACTCGACCCTACGAAAAATGGAATATTCAGATGCCATAATAATTTTCTTTTTTTACTTGGTTGCAACCAATGGGGCGAGGATGTTCTCGACCAATTCCCTGGCTAATTTATCATTGGAATATTTTGGGTGCACCGCTTCCCTGCCCTGCTCACCAAATTGTTGTGCCTGCTTACTATCTCCGAGCATCGTGCTCAATGCATGAGTCAGCCCGCCTGGATCATTTTTTGCATAGAGCAGCCCTCCCTTTGTTTCCTCAATGATTTCCGGAAAGGACCCATGGTCAGGCACAACCACCGGCACACCCGAAGCCATCGCTTCGATCACATAAAGTCCAAACGCTTCGGGGAATCGTGCCGGTACACAAAAAAGAGTGAGTTCCTTTAAGAAATTAATCTTTTCGGGTCGGGAAAGATTCGTACTGATCTCCACAAAATCATCAAGTCCAGCCCGGGAAATTTTGGTTTTTTGCTCTTCCAAATAGGTAATGTTTTCAGATGGCAAAGTACCGGCGATTGCCAGTCTTAATGATTCATGCTGGTCTGACTTTTTCAGCTCAATATAAGCATCTATCAAAAGATCCAATCCTTTTTCCGGACATATTCTGGCGAAGTATCCGATGGTTGGCTGGTCCGGCTTGCTATTTGCTACATCGTAGCCTTCTAGAGATATCCCATTAGGAAAATATTGAATCTTATTTTTAGGGATGCCCAATCGACTTCCCATATGACCAGCAAAGTAATGGCTTGGCGAAACGCAGGCATCCAGCTTCCTCGCATCCGAACCTAAAAGGCTCCATGCTTCTTCCCGATACTCGGGTAACAAAGAATCCAGAAACCCATCCTCGCCCTGTAAAAATCCTATCACAGGGATATTTAATTCTTTCCGAACTACCCGGCCGATACCGGCAAGCAGGATAGTGGAAAGGATGAGGATATCAGGCTTACCAAACTGCTTGAACCAGTCTATCACTTTTTCCACTTCTTTGACCAGTGGACCGTCCTTTCCCTGAAGGGTGGACAGGGTGATTTCGCTAAGCTCTCGCGGTGTGGTCATTCCTCTCTTTCCTGCCACCCAGCGGAGCAGCCGTTCGGAATTGAACAAATTATCCAACCACTTGGGCGACTTGCGAAAGATAGGGAATTTATGCTGTAAATAGACATTGATCCCGCCCAGAAAAACTGGGCTTTTTTTAGTACCCGCAGCCTCCTCGTCTAAGAGATGAGGTAGGTAGGTGGGCAACATGATAACCTCATGCCCATGATCGATTAAATGACGGGCCAGTGAATTGTCCCGCATGCATACCCCGCAATGATAATTGCCCGTGCCGGGCGTAAGAAAAGCAATCCTCACGCGGAGGTTTTAGCCAGTCCGTGCTCCACCGGGTCAGGCAGGCGGGCAAGATCGGACATCGAATCGAAAAGCTCTTTGAAGTCCTGATCGTCCACATTACCAATCAGGCAATCAGTAAGAGCACCACGCAAATGCTCGCCCCGCTTGACCAAATCACCAAAGCTGAACTCAGGGTCGTAGAAGGCATATACGATTTTGCGCATCGTCTCTATGGTTGACTGCATCTTTTTACCGTACGCATCAAAAGATTGAGCGGTGATTGGGCCGGTTGACAATGCAGCATCCACTTCATCCGCGAGCATCGCCCCACTCTTCAAGGCAAGAAATACGCCTGAGGAAAAGACGGGGTCCAGAAAGCCAAGAGCATCCCCGGCAAGGACCAAACCATCCATCGAGCAGTACTGGTTCCGGTATGAATATTCCCCGGTTATGCGGTACTCTCCGACCTGTTCACCTTGGGATAAATGATCTTCGATCCAGGCATTGTTTTTAATTTCGCGCTGAAAGATTTCCTTATGATCCTTGGTCGATCCGTTGAACAAATAATCCCGTTCCGCAACGATGCCCACACTTACCATATCGCCACTTAATGGAATGTACCAAAACCATCCCTTGCCAGGGAGGTAAGCCACTGTGGTCGCTCCCTCATCAAGCCCCGGATCGCGCTTCGCTCCCTTGTAGTAGGTCCAGAGAGCAACTTTTTTGAGCTCAGGATCACGAATCATCCAGTTCTCCTTGTGGGCAGCAA
>JAYNJW010000098.1:0-3936 GCA_038110535.1 Opitutia bacterium
CCACAATTTCCATAGACCCATGAAGCTGTAGCAATGAATGCTAAAATCTTAATGATGTTCATACTTTAATATTAATTGGGGTTTTAATGTATATAATTTAATGTGATTTACATTCTCGACAATCAAAGCCATAAAGAGCAAGAATTTTTTTGGTTTTCTAAGATTTGTGCTAAGCCTATTGACTCCAATCAAAACAAGCCCAATTCTTACTGATTAAGATTCTTTCCAAACAGCCCCTATCAGAGTTTTTGATTACAACAAACTAATATGAAGTTTTTTCAGGCCGATTCCAAAATCAAGGTCCTTTCGGTGATCTACTTCATGGTGGCCCAAAGTTCGATGATGGCACGGGCCACTTCTGACTCTTTTTTGTTAAAATATTTTCAGGCAGAAAGCATTCCATTAATGATCATGGGTGCGGCCAGTCTATCCATAGTCCTTGCTCTTCTATCCACTTATCTATGCGAAAGGTTTCAGGCATATGGTGCCATGAGAATTGCCACGGCAGGTATCGTAATTACCCTTATCGCACTGGTTCCGGTTGTTTTTCTATTGGGAGCCAAGGGAGAGACCAAGCCGATTTATGTCTTTGCCTATATGCTTTGCGAAACCATCGTTATTCTGCCCATGGTTCTCTTCTGGGGCATGGCGATGGGGGTACTGAATCCCACAGAATCAAAAAGGTGGATGGGTCTAATCGGGGCAGCGGGCACCCTTGGGTGCATCCTTGCTGGCTTCACGATATCTTTTGTCAGCAAACAGGAATATGTAAACGAGCTTTCTTTAGGCATGAATGCGGCCGTCTTATTAGTCGTTTCAATTATTTTGATGGTCCGGGCAAAGCTGTTCACTTTGCCCGATGACGATGACCCACCAACTGATCAAGCAACCTACAGCATTTTTAAGAAGATTGGAGTTTTAATCAGCAGCAAACAATCCATGCTTATGACTTGGTTGGTGGTTTTTTCTGCAATTGTCCTCTCCTTAATCGATATCAATTTCAAATTTGAGGTAAGAAAGGATTTTTCCGAAGACCTCTACGATTTCTTCGGGCAGTTCTACACTTACACCAGTTGTGTGCAGTTGTTGCTCCAATTGTTCATCGTACGGGCAATCCTGACGCGTGGCGGGGTGATGGCAGCTATTTCCATTCTCCCCATCCTCCTGCTTCTTGTATCCGTCGGTGCCCTGCTCCTTCATTCTCGTGAAGCGGTCTATGTGGGAAAATTCATGACTCAGGTGGTCTTCTTTACCATCGAGTATGTGGGTTTACAGATGCTGTTTCTCTCTGTCCGTAAAAAACTACGCGGACAAATGAACAGTGCGGTGGACGGGCTTACGCGGCCAGCCACCATTGCCACGATCAGTCTTCTGATTACCTATACCCTTCCGTTCTGGCAGGGCGGTTCTGAGACCGACACCATTTACCGCCTAAATCTGATTATCATTTCTTTGTGTGTGTGCTGGCTATTCGTTGCCCTGTTTAATTATCGATTCTATCTGTCGGCACTCCTGGCAATGGTAGGAGGAAGGATTTCACGCCAAACCACTAAATCGGTTCCATCAATGGATAAAATCCGATTCAGTAATATGATCGACGAATTAGCCTCGGCAACAGAGGACGGGCTGAAATTGGTAACCAACTCAATCGCTGAATGTTCACCCAAACAGTTGGCAAATTTGGATACTGCTATTCAAGGACTTGAAAAGGGGGAATTCCGCAACCAACTGGAGCAAACGTTCTATTCCTACCTCTTTCAAAGCGGCATAATGCCTCGCAAAAAACTAAGTTTTAAGAAGCGGGCAGATTCTTTAATTGAAGAAATTACTGAGCTCAATTTGTTTATCTCTGCCCTTTCCAAACCATACGAAGATCAAAATCTTTGCCATAGTTTAGAGAGAATAAAAAGGGATAAGCTCAGTAACCTGGCCTGCCTCCTTACTGTTTTTAATTCCTCTATTAATTACTCCAAGCTATTCGAACATATTTCGGCAAATCATGCCGATCTAAAGTCTCAATCTTTGGAAGTTTTAAAAGGGGCGATTGGGCCCAAAAGAATGGATGCAGTCATGCATGCGCTTGAGGGAAACTCAACTGATTCCTTTTCTAACCTGGAAGAAATTCGTCATAAACTGGCCAATCATTCAAATCCTGAAATTTCGGTTCTCGTACCTGAAGCTCAGCTCTCTCAACCAGCTGCCACCTAATAAGAATATACCATGAAAACTACGAAGTTCCTTTTGACTAAATTCCTTGTTAAAGCACTGCTTTTGACCCTATGTTTCTGGCTCTGCACTACCTGGAATCTGGCCTCGGCAAATACAAAACAACAGACCAATCCGCTGTTACTCGCACTCAAGGATTTTAACTTCGAACAATTTCACAGCAACTTTGGCGACATCAAAACCATCTCTTTTGACCAGCCAGAAACAAAGCCAGATACAAACAAAGAGGAAAAGGCTATAACTGTTGCCAAGAAAACTAAGAATACTTCTGAAGAAAATAAAATTTCTCCTGTTTCCAGACAGAAAATTCCCGAAATTCCAAACATTGTGGAACCGGAAGTCATTCTTGCCCAGTCCTCCCCTGCCCCATCGAGCACACCAATCACCGCCCCTGCCCCCACTCAAGCATCTGCACCAGTGCCCCCGCCACCTCCCCAAAGGCAGGCAACGCCTACCCAGTATTCTCAGCCAAGAACCACTGCTCCCTACACCGCTCCAATTAGTTCTCGCCCGCCCGCCATCGGTTCCGCCAATAGTCCCTATGCTTTTCATTCCTATCGGCTTAGCTATATGCAAAGCGACCGAACCATGGCCCTTCTCAAGGCCTTGGGGTATTCAACCGTGGAATATTCCGCGGGCAGGGGAGAATCCGTCAATGAAAGTATATTTACCGCCTTTCAGCAATCCTACACCTATCCCATAATAGTCAAGGTTCTGGATGCTGCCAAAACCAGCCTAATGCAACCCTCTCTGGACGGTGGGTATAATCCGGCAAGTGCCACCGACCGCCTCAGCGGGACCTACCTACATCAATCTACCACCGGTGCCCCAGAACAACGATTACTCATTGTTTATGAGAAACAATACCCCGAACAACTTAACACGCTTCTAAACCTGTTACGAAGTGAAGTGGATGTGGCAGCCAGTCAGATTGTGATTGAAGCACTGGTAATCGAGATTGATACAAATAAAGCTCAAGAACTTGGTCTAAAATATAATTTAGTTGGAAAGAACAATAACACTTCAATTAACGAAGGGATTAGCTCAAGTTTTCAATCAAACCAGCGGAGTTTGTTTGGTTGGAACTCTAGTCGAGTTACTGGCACATATTCTACCCCGGTCTACGACGCTTACGGAAACTATATCAGTAGCACCCCAACGGCAATGTATGGTGCCCTTGAAAGAACCAATCCACTGGGCTTCACCGCTGAACTTAAGGCATCCATTGCCGATGGTAGTGCAGAAGTACTATCCAATCCCACAATTCTTGTTTTGGACGGCAGGCAGGCTTTGATCCGAATAGGCACCCAGATTCCCAACAAAACGGTGGTTCAAACCAATTATGGGTCCACCGAGAGCGTGACTTACATAGACACTGGTATTGTGCTTAATATAAGACCTAGAATTTCGGAAGATGGTTCCGAGGTAACCATGCAGACTGAAACCATTGTGAGTACATCACGACCCTACTTGAACAAGGACGACAACCCACCTGAGATCGAAAGTAAGACCGTGCAAAGCTTCGTTCGTGTATCGGACAACACTCCTTTTATCATTGGCGGACTGATTGAAAAGGACAAAACGGATGGTTTCACTGGCGTTCCCATCCTTTCAAGTATTCCTGTCTTGGGAAATCTTTTTAAATCCACCACCAAAAAGGAGGGGGCAAGAGAAGTGATCATTGTGATCACCCCACACATAATCAATACC
>JAYNJW010000099.1:0-3895 GCA_038110535.1 Opitutia bacterium
CCCAAGATCCGCAAATTGCTCGACCAATGCGATACGGTGGAGACTTATCCCAATCCACAGTTCGATAATTTTGACCAAAACCCATACAAGATCGGGGAACAATTGGGTAAGGAACTCGCCCAGAAATTTGGTAAAAATCAAAAGTTTGATTTTTTAATCACTGCATCGGATATGATTGCCCAGGGCTGTGCCCGTGTGCTCTCGGAGCATGGAAAGAAAGGATTGAAGAATTTACAAATTGTCGGGTTCGACAAAGTGGATGCCCTTCCCTATTTCCAGCATTCCATTTTCACCATCGAAGTACCCGTCAAACAAATGGTCAATACAGCGATTGATTTACTGGAAGACTATCCCAAAGCCGGTGCCAAGCACTTGGCGAAAGCGAGATATTTGGAAGAGTGAAGATTGAGGATAGAAGTTTGAAGTAGATTTAGAGATACTACAGTTCACTCTTCAATTTTCACCAATCACTCTTTCTTTTCACTCTTTCCTTCAGTTTCGGTAAACATCTTTACGGTGCCCTACTTTTACCACCATGACCACGAGTTCGTGGTTTATGATTTCATACAGCACCCGATAATTCCCCACCCGTATGCGGTACTTTTCCTGCCCGGATAATTTCTGGGAATTTTGTCCATACGGATCGTCCAATAATTTCTGAATTGCACCCACTACCCGGACGCAATCCTTCTTAGGTAAATTTTCGATCTCCTTAGCTGCGGACTTCTTGAGCCGCAGTCTATATTTTCCCATCTTTTTTTAGGGATTGTACAAAGCTTTCGAAATCGATGGATGGCTCGTTTTTCCGCTCGTCAAAAGCTTGCAAATCCTCTGCATCCTCGAGTAAGGACTCCCGAATGGCATGATTGACCAATGTGGACATAGCAACATCAGTATCCGCCGCCTTTAGCTTCAGTGCCTTGTGCAGATCATCCTCTAGATATACCGTGGAACGCTTCATAAACACACTAAAGCATTATAGCGCTAAAATGTCAAATTTACGAAATGCTAAGAAAGAGTATAGGAAGAGTGATTTAAAAAGAGTGAAGAGTGAGAAGAGAAGTGTGAAGTAGATTTAAGAAAACAACCTTTCACTCTTTAATTTTCACTCTTCTTTACTGTCCTAATTGATAAAGGGAAAGAATCTCAGATGTGGGGAGTACACGTAGATACGAACATCATCGATCAATCCATGGTACTGATCCCCAATTTTGAAGAACTCTAACTCATCAATCGTAGCTAACTCAGAATTCTTCTCATTTTCCGTATGCCAAACTTGCCCATTTTTGTGAATAGACATTGTACCATTCGGAGTATTTTTAGAAAGATTCCAAAACTGCCAATTACCTTTGAAATCCGTCGAAACACCAGATTGTGCAATCCTGTCGTATCCGGAAGAATTCCCGAAATCACAAAATATTCTAAAGTTAGATGCCCAAGTCATATGAACATTGAAGAAACTGGAAAGTGAATTCCCCGCAGAAAAGATGAAATTATTTTGGGGCAGAATCAATTAAACTGCCTATGCCCACGCAACCGGGCACTTAATCCAAATCCTTATATTTTGCAGGACTTCCCTTCGCCTGATTTTAGAATGAAGTTTGAGACCATTCCCCAGTAGAAATATTAAATTTAAACCAATTGTTTAAGTTTGAGTGGTAAACAAAATATCCTGTATCATTATTATAATAATAATACCAACTTTGGGAAGAATGATCATAGACCCAAGGAAATGCGCCATTCCATGTCCAAGATTGTAAAATATCTGAAGAAATTGGGGAGCTATTCGTTGGAATCGAGAAATTTTTGGTAAAATCTCCGAAATTGTTATCTTGTAAAGAAAGTTGAAAGTAGAATGTTGGAATAGATTGAGTCGGTAATGGCACTTGAAAATACTCGCCATCGTATAACATAGAGATTTCTGAGGGGAAGGAAATTGTTCCCTTCATGTTCAATAAGTAAGAACCTAATTCCTTTAAAAAATAGGCATTCCCAGTAAAATCAAGATCGATTGAGAAACCAATAAATTTCGCCCAAGGATCCTGTCCATAAGGAATTGCTCCAAATTGGGTAAGATCAATCCAAAAAGAATCAACAGCAAAATTACCAGTCATTAGAAATATTATCAGTGCAGCATTCTTATCTCCCCATTCTGTACTAATCGGCAAGCATCCAGGATAGGAAATGTCCAAACTCACACTTAGATCGACTGGGGCAGTAGCAACAAGACCTTGCTCAGAAAAATCTAATGTCCCGGTAGCATCCATGCTCAAAAACCAACTAGAATTTACCTGAATAAACTCCGCATTTTGCAAATTTTCCATATCTTCTAAACCAGTCCAGTTAATTTCTCCAGAGAACCCATCAAGCTCTTCGTGGAAAGAATCTACTGCAGAAAATAGATCCGAATTATTTTGTGTTACTTTCTCCTCGAATGGCAAATATTCAATCGTAGATTGCCCGGTAAAGTGATCGTAAGTTTCTTTTTTGATCTTATTCTCAAGGTATCGAAGAACATGGCTTTCAGTTATAGTTAGTTCTTCAACTAATAATTCATCTGCTGCCCCCAATGACTTGTAGGTTCGTGATTCTCCCTCAAGGTTTAATTTTCCTTCAAGAAACGGGTTTTCTATTTCCAGCAGGTCGAATGACTGGGTTGATTTATTGCTTGAATCAATTAAGAAGGGCAACTCATTGCCATCTGTATCGTACATGATTTTAAAATTATTATTTGGGATTGATTGAGATCCCATAAGAACAGACGAGACATAGAAAAAAGATACAAATAGAAAATTATTTCTCGTTCTTATCCAATTCATAGCACTTGTAACTAATACAATTGAAAGTTTTAAGTCAAATAAACTTAAAAATTATACACCCAGTTCTTCGATTTTGTTAATCATTCGTGTATCGGACTTAAACAAAGAGCAATTATACCATAAAAAATTTTCCACATTATTCTTTTTACTTACTGCATTGTTTTGAATTCGCCTTTGCCTGATCAACGGGATATTTCTTTGCATTTTGCTCAATCTTTTCCTTCACGATTTCTGAAACATTGAGTCCATGCCTGCCCGCAAGCATGATGGCATAGGCAAAGACATCCGCCAGTTCCTCGCGGAGGCGTTGCTTATCCACCTGCTCAGCATCATCCTCTTTCTTCCATAAGAAGAGCTCATTTAACTCCGCCGCTTCGATGGACAGGGCAAGGGCGAGGTTCCTGGAATCATGAAATTGCGCCCAGTCCCGCTCGTCCCGAAATTTTTCGAGAATTTGTAAAAGCTCAGAAAATTCGCTCATCCAAGCGTGGTGGAAATGGCAGAACTGGAAGCATTGGCTTTCGCCCGCGCCTCCTCAATGGAATCCCCTCGGGCCAGGGCAACCCCCATCCGTCTACGGCCCTTGACCGCAGGCTTACCAAAGAGGCGGATCTGTGTATCCGGCTCCGCCAGTGCCTGACCTAAGTTACCAAAACTCGGGTTATCCGACTCTCCCTCGACCAGGAGCACACTGGATGCACTGGGCCCGAACTGGCGGATCGCAGGAATGGGCAGCCCGAGAATGGCCCGGGCATGCAGGGCGAACTGAGAGAGATCCTGCGAGATCATCGTGACCATACCCGTATCATGCGGGCGTGGAGATACCTCACTGAAGATTACCTGATCGTCCTTGATAAAGAGTTCCACTCCGAATACGCCCCAACCGCCCAGAGAATCCGTAATTTTACGGGCATACTCCCGGGCCTCGGATATGGCGGTATCGGACATGGGGTGTGGTTGCCAGGATTCGCGGTAGTCCCCATCCACCTGAATATGACCAATGGGATCGCAAAAGGAAGTGCCCCCGGCATGCCGGATGGTGAGCTGGGTGATCTCGTAATCAAATTCAACAAAGC
>JAYNJW010000100.1:0-3882 GCA_038110535.1 Opitutia bacterium
AGAGCCTGAGCAATTACGCCAACAGATATCTGTCCCAAGCTTATCGTGCCAGTAATAGAACTACTGGCGAAAGTAATTGTAGTAGGACTTGAGGTAAGATTACCGGTTACTCCTGTGCTGTGGGTCTTTTCAATGGAACGATCAGTGCCAAGAGTAAGAGCAGATAAAAGCAGAGACTTATGTAAGCTTACTTTTGACCCGGATTGTCCCTCAGCACTGGTGAAGATAGTTATCGTATTATCAAAGAGTTGGCTTTGATCTTGGGCTCCAAACACCGCTTCGATAGAGGTATTTTCACCATCTTCGTCTGTGGTAAAATTCGCAAAAAGACTTACCCCATTGAATTTCATTTGAGAAATATCATGCAACTGTACCTGCAAATCCTTAAATTCATTATTATAGCTAGCACGATCCTGCTCGCTTTTCATCGGATCCTGACTAGCCAAACCTTTAAGTTCACTCATGCGATCAACAATGTTGCCAACAGCATCGAGCAACCCATCTTGGACTTCTAGGAATGAGATTGCGTTTTTAACATTATTTTGTGCACCAGAGAGACGATTGATGGCAGCCTGAAGTTTCATTGAAACAGCCAGGCTTCCCGGATCCTCAACCGGGGTACTGATCCGCTTACCGCTTGAAATTCGATCAAACGCTTTTTGCAATCTTGACTGATTGAAGGACAGATTGGCGCTGGCTCGGTGAGCAGCTGTATTCGTTGATATATTAAGTGCCATGATGAATGAGTTAAATTAATCCTAGCCAATTAGGTGAATAAGTTTTGCCATTAACTTGTTTTTTAGGTTTTTTACCGTATTTGAGTGCATTTTAGTGTATATTTTACAATTATGTGAATATTTCCTTTATCCAATGTCTAGGTTTTTGATTTAAGGATGGCCTTTGATGATGAATCTGCGGGCAACCAAATTGAGCTTGATGACAGGCAGTGTAACTAACTTATTCAGACAATCCAGGTACGCAGAACGGTTTCTGCGAAAGTTCAATCGCAACCTTTTAATTGCCAGTAACTGAACAGATCGAGCAATACACTCAAGTGAACTACCGAAAACAACCCGACTGGATTTCGGATGGGCAAAACAACATTCATACTTATGACTTCGTAAAAATGAAGTTACTTTATACCTTGACCAACCTTTCGCAGAAAGATTAGCAACCCTGTTTTGTTGGATCATTTCACAGGTCAACTGAGTTGTTGCCAAGATAGAACCGAAGCCTACAGGAAGATCAGCAAGACGGCTTGAACTGAGGTTAGATCTTTGTCGAATAACAAATCTTCTTTGATCCAGGCCGTTGTGCCTATGTGTAGAGTGGAGGAATTTTTTCATACTACTAAGTGAATATCAGGTTCATAAATCAGGTGAGATTAATCCTCCCAAGGGAAGCATTGCCCGATAGGGAACCGGCGATCCAATTGATGAAAAGCAATTTTGAATTCTGCTCAGAACCACTGAAGAGAAGGTAATTCACTACAACTGCGGTCAGATTGCTCAACTGTTTTTTCAATTGCACAAGTAACTTCACTTTAATGAAACTGCCAGCATCCTGCTGCTCTATATCACTACAAAGAAAATATTCATTTGCAGATGATCTCTGTAACCTTCTTTCAGGCATCATAAGATTCTCCTCTTATCATTATGAAAATTATGAATTTCATTTTTATGATCTGCTACCATTCTTTGAGATAAAGGTTTCCTTGCACATCAATACCTTCACAAATTTCTTGGATAATGCTCATGGCAATATAGGTACGAGATGAGCAATCCCTGAAAACTGTTTTTGATACAATGACTGCTAGCGTGACCGGCAGTACCGCAATTAGGATGCTTAGTTTATTCAAAGACTTCACTGGATTGGGTTAAATGAGCTAAATACAGTAACTTGCTAGGAATGACTTATCGTATTAGCATCAATGCTATTTCAGTATTTGCATTAGCTTGGGTGAGCATAGCCGCTGCTGCCTGTGAAAGCACTTGATACTTGGATAGCTGGGTAGTCTCCTCCGCAATATCTGCATCTACAATACGCCCAAGGGCTGCACGCATGTTAGTCTTTTGCTGTGCAAGAGACTGCAAATTAAACGATAATCGAGACTGAACACCACCATTTTGTGCTCGCAGGTAGGCAACATTCTCCAATGCCTGATTGATTACATTTACAGAAAGTTGCCCGAGACTGATGGTATCTTCAATTCTTTGACTGGCAAATGTAAGAGGGCTAGTAGTATCGCCAATTGCTGCATTTGCATTATCGGCAGTACTCCATCCATGATTGATGGACTTGTCCTGGCCAACCGTGAGGGCAGAGAGAAGCAAAGCTTTATAAACACTTACCTTTGAGCCTTCGCTGCCTTCTGCACTTGTATAAATAGTTAAGGTGTTGTCCATGGCTCTGTCCTGATTCTGAGCATTAAACAAGGCCTCAGTCGTTGTAGTTTGCTCGGCGGCATTTGTAGTGTAATTCGCAAAAAGACTTACGCCATTAAACTTCTGGGTGGCAATGTCGTACAACTGAACCTGAAGATCCCTAAACTCGTTGCTGTAACTTGCTTTGTCCTGGGCACTTTTCATCGGATCCTGACTGGCAAGACCTTTAAGTTCACTCATTCGGTCAATGATGTTCCCTACGGTCTCTAGCATTCCATCTTGAACTTCTAGAAATGATAACGCGTTCTGAGAGTTATTTTGTGCACCAGCCAAGCGGTTTATTGCTGCTGAAAGCTTCATGGATACCGCTAGACTTCCTGGGTCTTGAATTGGCGAAACCAATTTCTTACCACTTGATAGCCGGTCAAACGATCTTTGCAACATGGCATTATTTTTGCCCAAGTTGTAACTTGCACGTGCGGCTGCTGTATTTGTTGATATTTGTAGTGTCATTTTATTATCTCCTTATTTTGACTAACACACCACATCCTTGTGGAGTGCTACGCTTAGTTTGGGTTAGTCGGGCTAAGCGCGACCCGTGATTATGTTTATGTGTTAAATTTGTGCATTAAAGTGTATTTGATACAATTTATAGGTATGTGAGTGTTGAGTTTTGATTAAAGGCTTGGCTAGTTATGAGGCATAATCGTTGGAATAGTAGATTTCATAATTGAAAGTGATATGAGAAATATCTAGATGAATCAGGAATACTGAATAAGTGATATCGCTCATACTTATAGACGATTTCCCTATATCCAGATGCGGTGAAAGAAACTAGGAATAACTTTGCGTGAAAGAGCGTTATAGATCTCAACCATTTGCTAAAAACTTGCAGGATATTCATTGGAAGTTTTATCCCAACTGATGGGTGGGGAGGGGTATTATTTCTAGGGAACAAATGCATACAGTTATACTGCAATGCAAACAACCTAGAGTATTTAGTTAAAATTAAAGAATCCATTTCCATTGATTACCGGATTAACATAAGAGCAATCTCCGTGTTCGAGTTGGCCTGAGAAAGCATTGAGGCTGCTGCCTGTGAAAGCACCTGGTATTTTGCCAAGTTAGTTGTCTCCTCAGCAATATCTGCATCGACAATTCTCCCCAGGGCTGCTTTCATGTTGGTCTTTTGTTTTGCTAATGAGTCGGCGGAAAAGTACAGCCTAGAACCTGACGCCCCGTTTTGGGCTCGTAGGTAAGATATATTTTCTAATGCCTGGTTGATTACATTAACAGAAATTTGCTTCAAACTTAAGGTGTCCGCCAAGCGGTCACTCGCAAAAGTAATCGGGGCTGCGGTATTGCCAATAACTGCGTTCGCGTTGTCCGCACTAGACCATAATTGCCCTATATCTAAATCTTGGGAGACAGTAAGTGCCGAAAGTAATAACAACCTATGCACGCTCACTTTAGAACCAGTGCTACCTTCGGCACTGGT
>JAYNJW010000101.1:0-3795 GCA_038110535.1 Opitutia bacterium
AAAAAGGTGGGGTAGAAATCAAGCCCTGTCACTGGCACGGAACATATGGACCCGGATTTCACGACCTCCGGCCAGCGAACAGTCAGAGGAACGCGAATACCACCCTCATAATACGATCCTTTGCCCGCCCTCCAGGGATCCTGTTTGGAAAGCTTGCGGATTCCCCCATTATCAGAGGAAAAGAGGACAATGGTATTTTCCGCTAGTCCCAACTCGTCCAGAGCAGCGAGTAAACGACCGATATTTTCGTCCAGACACTCCACCATCGCCGCATAATCGGAAAGTTTGTTACCGCGGGATGCATACTTTTTTTTGAGATCCGGTCGGCCCTGCAAGGGTGTGTGGATGGTGTAAAATGGGAAATAGAGAAAAAATGGATCCTCTTTAAATCTTTTCAGGATTTGAATCGCTTCATCCGTGAGGCGGTCGGTGAGATACTCGCCCTTGGGCCCATCCTTCAGGTCCGGGTTTTTATATGGACTAAAGTAAGAGGATGGTGCCCCCCGGGTATTACCGGCAATATTAATATCGATTCCCTGAGTGGTTGGATCTTCCCCCAGGTGCCACTTCCCCACCTGGGCAGTTCGGTAGCCTGCCCGCTTAAACTCCTCTGCCATCGTCACCACCTCTTCTTTTAGATGTAAACGATTGGGTGTAGGGATAAGCATACGATCCCTGGCAGCTCCCCGTTCTGATGTACCCACCGTGTAAACGCCCGTTCGCGATGCCCATTGCCCGCTGAAACACGCCGCCCGACTGGGGGCACAATTCGCTGCCGGTGCATAAGCTTCGGTAAAAATCATTCCCTCTTTTGCCAGGCGGTCAAGGTTGGGGGTGTGGTAAATCTTACTCCCCATAAAGCCCACATCCATCACTCCAAGATCATCTGCGTTTAGATAAATCACATTTACCGATGCATGGGAATGAATGGTTCCCAGCAAAAGGAGAAGCAAAAGTCGAAAAATCTTCATATCCGCAAACTCAAACCGAACTCAGTACCCTTGCAAGGCACAAGTTGATTCCCCCGAAATTAAATAATTCTGATCTTTTAACACCCGCATCTCATAAAAAAGATAAAAAGCCTTAAATTTTTTTATTAGTAAATTTACAATATATTTGCATATAATATTGATTATCAATATTTTATTTTTTTTTATTATTTTTGTTTTTAAGGTATTTTTTTTCTTTTCAGTGCTAATAAAAGGTACAGATTAATTTGATCCCTTTCCAGCAGCCCATGATTAAAAACAAATCCTTGCCCATCGGGGCACTCATTAGTGCCCGTTCCGGCTTTTGCAGATATCTATGAGTATCTGTCCGCTCGGTTATTCCTCTTTACCGAGTTGGTTACTACCAACCGGCCACTCAAAACTTTGTGTTCCGGTTGTCGTTTTAAAAAAATCATGAAGGCATCCACGATTGGATTCATTCCCATTGGTGCATATCTAAGCGCCCGTTCCCACTTTTGTAGATTCCTATGATTGTACCTCTAAAAAAGAGGGGCCAAGGCGGCAACCTTGACCCCAAGTAATCAATGACCACACGACGAATGAGGCAATCAATCACCACTTATATTATCTGGGTGCGTTACTTTTTAAGTCAACCCTATTGCCCTTTCTTTTGGCTTTTCTTCACCGCCGAAAGCTTTTTTCAAAACCGGCCGGGCCCTCTTGCCCACCGGTTTTTCGCATTTTAAAACTATGAAGATTCGATCCCTTCGCTCTCTCGCATACGCCTCGTGCGCGTATGCCCTCATCACCGGCTCTCTTTTTGCCCAGACGGTCGTCCCGCCGGGTCTTGGGGCATTAAGTTCGACCCAACCAAGTCGGGGCACCGCAGTGCTCACCGCAAAGCTCACCAGCACAGGCGGGCAGAACCCCACCGTGAAGATACGCTGGGGCGATGAGGACAGAGGCACCGCGGTCACCCCGAGCATCGCCTGGGACAACGAGGTCACCATTTCAACCAATCAGGCGGCGGGCTCCTTCTCCACCACCATTACCATTCCCAACCTCGACAAAATCTATTACTTCCGGGCAGTTGCGGATAATGCCGGTGGTGCGGTGGTATCCCGCAGTCTGGGCGTTCTTCTGCCCGATGCTCCTGTTGGGGTGGAAAATTTGCAGGGGCGCTGGGACTTCAACGGACAAAATGCCGATGATTCCTCGGGAATGACCAACCATGGCACCGCCAAGAAACTCTTTGCTCCTTCAGAAATCTCCAACCTCTCTCTCTGGCTCGACGGTTCGGACAGTTCCACCATCACCCATACTTCCAATGCCGTCGCCCAATGGGCGGACAAGAGCGGAAACAATTATCACGCCACTCAGGAAACCGCTGCCAATAAACCAACTTTGAACGGTAAATCCATTGAATTCGATGGCTCGAATGATTTTCTGTCCCTTGCTCACGGGGTCGTGCCCGACAGCGACGAGGCCTCGATGGTCTTCATCGTTTCCCGGATCGACAACAATTCCTCCCAAACCGCAGGACTGTTGCACAACGGCAGCACCACTAATGGTCAGCATTACAGCTACCGCTATGGCACTGGCCTGATGGTCTGGGCATACGGAGGCGGGGGCATGAACTATTCGGCAATCGGTGCCGGGATTGATTCGCTTGCGGTACATGCGATCGAACGCAGCGTTTCGGGAAGCTCCGTAAAACTCTACCTCAACGGCACCTTGAAACAAACCCTTTCCGACTATAACGGGACCGCCAATGCGGGCTCGCAAACGGGCTTCGTTGGCCGAACCGATTCGGGAAATGCGATTCTCGATGGTTTGATCAGTGAAATTCTGGTCTATAAAACCGAGCCGAGCGATGCCAACCGCCAAAAGATCGAGGGCTACCTCGCTCATAAATGGGGTATTTACACCAAACTTCCCAGTTCTCACCCTCATGAATTGGGTGCCCCTCTAGCCGCCAGCGGCACTCCGGACTATATCACCGACACCCCCTTTGGATCAGGCAAGGCGATCGATCTGAAAGACGGGCATGTGGAAATTCCCACCGGGGAATCGGAAGATGATTTTGATGGTGGCTCCTCCTTTTCCGTATCCGCATGGGTCAAGGGATGGCCCGCAAAATCGATGGATACAATCGTGTCCAAGGGGGGCGTGCTCACCGCCGATCCCTCCTCCGCCTCCGGTATGATTGCCTGGTTTGATGCGGCCGATTCGTTCACTTTTGACAAAGGTTCATTCCTCGGAGAAACCGGGATTCCCGAGGATGGGGAGGTTATCGGCTTTATGCTGGACAAAAGCGGAAGCGGCAATCATGCCACCAAAAGGTCGGGTGAATCTCCCAAATACCAAAGCAGTGGGTTTAATGTTGATTTCCCCAGAATTAATACTGATGTGGGAAATTTGGAAATCACCAATACCTCGATCACCGATGGCCTCACGGGCATGACCATCGCCCTCGCCCTCGAGTGGCAAGGTACAGGAAGTTGGAAAAGCGTTTTGGCCAACAGTGCCGCCAATGGGGGATTTGATATAACCACCATGAATGTAGGTGCCAACCAGGGTACCGGTTTGTGGTTTTTAAAATCCGACAGTTCCGGAAACGATCGGTTGATGAGCGGATCTGCCGATGCCCGCCCCGGTAGCCCCAAAATCCTTAGTTACACTTACAGTGCTGGTACCTGGAAACTCTACGCCGGTGGGGTCTTAAGACATACCAAGACCAATGGTTTGACCGCCCTGGGCACGAATTCTGCAAATGTGCGGACGGGGAGTGATCATTCCATTGCGGAAATCATCATGTACAAGGAAGCCCTTTCGGATAATGACC
>JAYNJW010000102.1:0-3736 GCA_038110535.1 Opitutia bacterium
CATAAAGTTGACCGTGTGGTCAATGCACCAAAAGAAAATGGTGAGGATGAATCTAATTCTTCTCCCGAAACAAAGCAAAGTCCTAAACAAGGATCAAAGCCAGATAAAGAACCTCCTCTCGCTCAACCTGTCAAAGAATCCAATAACCCTGCAGTCGAGAAGGATGATAAAGTACTACCAGATAAATCCGATTCCAAAGATCTTAAAAACCAGGCAACCTTCGAATTCTAAGATCTTAATTATTGTGCATTTTCCTTTCTGATCTTTTCTTGGACTGCTAGGTTATTTGTATGTTCAGAAAGGTTGCTCCTGAAGAAGTTAACAGAAAATTACTTCACGGCCTTGTTATCATCTTACCGTTGGGCGTATTTTATGGTCCAACCCTGATTGAATTGGATCGAAACGCCTTGGCAGTTCTTTCCTTTGCCCTGTTCCTATTAGCCCTTTTTTTCGAAGTTCTCAGGCAACGAAATGTTTGCTTTGGAGAATGGTTCCTTGCCACCTTCGGGTCGCTGCTTCGGGTGGAAGAAAAGAATCATCTGACTGGAGCTACCTATGTGGCGGCTGCCACATTTTTATGTGCTTGGATGAGCACGATAAGTGAGACTATGGCCGCAAGTGCCTGCCTTGCACTGACCCTTTTTATTTTGGGGGATGCCATCGCGGCACTTGCAGGAAAATCAATTGGCCGGATAAAGATTGGAAAAAAAACTCTGGAAGGTGCGATTGGCTGTTTTATGCTTTGTTTTGTTCTTACTTACTGGATATTCCCAAAACTGCCTGGTTTTTTGGATGCATGGGGTGGGGGATTATCTTTGATGCATGCAGTCGTGATTGGTAGCGCGGTCGCACTTCTGGAATTGTTTCCTGTCAAATTTGGACAATTGCAACTAAATGATAATTTGTATGTGCCGGTCTTGGTTACCCTAATTGCATACGCCGTTTGTTAGGTGTTTATGCACCGATCTTGGAAGGATCCAAGTTCAACCTTACTGTTTTTTTTATCTGTGTAGACAATGGTAAGTGAATCTCTCTCGATTTCGAAGATTGCCCGCTGATTAAATTTTTTGGCTAATTTGATTGCTTGGTCTTTATGCAAATTTGTTAGAAAGCTTAGTTCTTGATGAACTAAGTCTTTGGATGCTCCAATGATGGACAGACAAAGACCACCAACCTGTTTAATCATTCCCTCTAACATTGCATTTCGTTCTTGGTTTTTTCTCTCGGAGAATTTTTCATCCATTGGATTATATGCCGTAATGATAAAAGCATGTTCCGGGATATCTTTTGGATCAAGAGAACTGAGGAATTGAGTATCAGAATAGGCGGGGTTCATATTTTCAGTCCTTAAATTCGAGAATAGCAAAGAGATTAGCCACCTTTTGGACAAATTCCTTTTGTTCTTTTTTGGGACATGCCAACTTCCATTCCGCTAGATAAAGTTCAAAAGATTTTATTTTATCACTTTGGTAATGATTTAACCACTCGCATGCAGACCACGCTGTTTTGGGTTCTTTTTCAATCAAATAAAGTAGCTTGATCGCTATCCATAAATTTTGTTTTCGAAGGTTTGCATTTTTTGAAAGCTTTAACCTGTTTTTTTCCCACCAAGAAGGGAGGTGGAAATTTTCGGGATATTCAGCCTTATTAATCCGATCGGTTCGGTAGATATTAAACTCAAATGCATAATCTTGCCAGGCTGGATCAGGCGGATCACTGGTCCATTGTTTGGACAGTTCCCGCAGGGCAAAAAGGGAAGCCGCTTCGCACAGGCTTTCCTCAAACCATTGGTTTGTTTGGTCCTGCCTTTTTGTTTGGCAGATCAAATGTCCAAGTTCATGAGAGAACTGAAAGGCATACTGGCACCAATACCTGTCTCTTGCGGAGAGATTAATTCGATAATGTCCGTTTGGGTCATGTTCATAATAAATCCTTGGATGCGAGGAGGGGTATACAGATATTTCTTTTTCCTTCAGGTTAGGAAGGTAGGGAATGAAGACACGGGCAGTAGATTGCAGAACCCATTGGATTTCATTGGTTTGTACATTTCCCCAGTTTCCATTTTCGATAAAAATTTTTACAGCCTGCAAATTGGGTACAATCCAGACATACAGCAAAAAGAGAGGATGTATTCCCCTTAATTTGTTCACGAATTTTACCAGCGGTTATTCGGCCTGATTTACTGGTTGATGTTCAAGCCCAAGATAAGAAGAGGTCAAATAATCGTAAAACAAAGGAATACCGTTTTGGGTAGTGGTAAAATAAATCCAACTGGCGGAGTCATTTTTGAACAGGTATGGCCATACCCCCTCTTTGGTCCATAGCCAGCCATGATGTTCAGTCCATAGCCATACACTCTGATTATCAAGACCAGAAGAATATAACCATCCCAGCTGAGCATGGAATAACCAACCTTTTTCGTAGTACATGAAAGTGCCAAACCACGAAGATGACTTCCACCCGCCCACTTCCTCAGTAATCTCACCCCACCACAATTGGGGTGCCTCGGGAATGATTACTTTTTTCACAGGTCCTATTCCATACCCGGCTGCATTTCTTGCCCATGATCTAAAGTACATTACACGAGGAAAAGGGCTCGCAGTAACCTTGAGCGAGAATTGATTAGGCTCGCCCACTCCTCTTACCCAATAAACTGTGGATTTGGAACGGTTCAGGGATAGACCGGAAGATAGTACGAATCCAAAATCTTTTATCTGACCATCCCCATTAAAAAGGACCTCTCCAGAAAGATGTATGGTTCCATTCTCATCCATATGTCCTTCATCCGAGTTGACAATTGGTTTATTCGTCCGGGAGTATTGGTTGTCCGGGTCAGTTCCAGCTAAAACTTCGTCCTCATTGTTAATCCCATCTCCGTCTCGATCACTATCGAAGGCATCCTCGACCCCATCCCCGTCCATATCTTCGATGATATTAATTAATGAAATCACGAAGGTCTGTTCGTAGCTTGCTCCTTTCTGGTCATGCACGATGACATGCAAATCAAAGAACTTGGGGTCGGATTCATAGTCAAGCATCCGGGCGGTTAACAGAGTGCCATTTTCTTTGAGAATAAAGGGTAGATCGTTGGTTGTATCTATCGACTGTTCTGAAGAATCATAGACAAATTCTTCTAGATCAGTCGAATTTTCATCGATCGGTAAGGAATGATTGTGTTCTAAAGTATCATTGTCAGATTGATCTAAAGAAAAGAATCGATAAGTCAGGACATCATTTTCGTCCGGATCAAATGCATTAAAGTATCCTACCAATGAATTTTCAGGCAGGTTTTCAGCAATGTATGCCTGAGAAAGGGTCATGGATTCAGGGGCACGGTTTTCTTGAATCACACTAACGGTACGAACGACCGGTTCTGCGGCATTACCATTTGCATCGGTCTTGGTATAAATGATCTTATAAATACCAGGGGTGTTGGAATCGACCGAACCATTGGCATCGGCAGTACCATTGCCATCGACAATGTCCGACCATGTGGCACCCTCGTCAAAATACTCGCTGGATGCGAGATGGGTAACATTGGCATCCCCAATCAGAGTGATCACCGGTGGGGTGGTATCGACCACGTTTACCGTACGCACGACTTGCTGTGCGGCATTTCCGCTGGAATCGGTATAGTTGTAGGTGATCTGATAAGTTCCAGGCACTAAATGATCTACGGTACCATTGGCATCGGCGGTACCGTTGCCATCCAAGGAATCGTGCCAGATCGCACCTA
>JAYNJW010000103.1:0-3708 GCA_038110535.1 Opitutia bacterium
TTTCTGCATCCCATATATCTTCGAACAATACAGGAAGAAGTTTTTCACGATCTATGTAGTGCGAAAGAAACTTTCGTGACTTTAAGGTGGCCACTACCTGCTCGACATTGGAATCATTGGGTATGGAAATTCCAGCCATCGCGGCCAATCCACCAAACTGACTAAGGACAGAGGATCCACCGGACTTTTCCTCCGATGCGGGGGCAAGTAATGTCTCTGCTTTAAATACCTCCGGAGTATAAAGAGCGTAAGTAACCGCCAAGCCCGTGCAAAGGATAGTTATCCCAAAAATGGTCTTCCATGCATGCAGGAGGGTTCGGATTAATTCAAGCAGGTCAATTTCGTCTTCATCAATCGAAGGACTGGACTCGACCATGACATATTTGGTTGTTGATTTGGTTTCTTCAGTCATAACTTAAAGTTAATTATGCTACCGCCCTTGGCCGTTTGCGACAAGCAAAGCCAATCGGAATAATCGATAACTTTGGTGATTACTTTTTATTTTTCGGGGGCAAACGATCGCTCTTTCCCACAATCATCTTAACCCAGGGAAGCAACCGGCCCATTTGCCGGTGCCACCCCGATAAAACCTCATGCCTGCGGACTCCCCTGATTTGAGAATTTTCCGAACTTGTATTTCCCAATAACTCTTCGATCTGTTTTAAGCGGGCCACACCCTTTTCAAGGTGAGGATCCGCCTGTTCCCGAAGAAAGCCGCTGACCAGTTTCCGTAGGCGTATCTCGGCAACGAAACGCTCCTTCCTGTCGCCCTGAGCATAGGTCGACGACACCGCTCCTAATTGCCTTAGGGCCCGTAGCCCTTGACTGGCTGAACCCTTGCTGATTTGGAGTAACTCCATCACCTCATCCATGGCAAGTGGTTCATCCCGGCAAAAAAGAAGGCCGTAGATTTGCCCGTAGGATTTGGGCAAGCCAAAGGAGTTAGCCGCATGGAGGAACAAATCGATCACTGCGCTTTCCCATTCGTCCAGAACCCTCGTTTGTTCTAATGATGAAGCTGTTACAGTAAAGCTGGTCACAATTGAATAAATTGCCGGAAAAAAACCTTTTGTTCAAGTTTTTTTGAACAAAATGACCGCGCGACCAATCGCCTTTAATTTAAAACGAATTTACGGCGGCAGCAGCAACCGCTAATTGGTAAATAATCTGGGTGCCGTAGGTTAGGTTTTCCAGGAAGCGGGTCTGTTTGATATCAAGCGGCACAACGATCACATCACCAGCCTCCATTTGGGTACTCCCCCCTCCTTTGCCAAACCAAGCATTTGCTCCCTTTTTGCTCATCACTGAACCGTTTGCTTTGACCACAAAGGTACGGTCCTCGTCTGCATTTTGGGTAAATCCACCACTCCGACTTAAATAATCGTTCATGTCGAAAGATTTGTCATATAAATGAGAAGATGGGTACTGTACTTCTCCGGACACGCTAACGGCATAGGGAATCTGGGGAATTCTTAATATATCCCCAGATTTTACCAAAAGATTCTTGCTTTTCGAACCGTGCAGCATCTGCTCTAGATTAATGACCAAGCGGCCTTGCGATTCTGAATTTCGTAAGCGGCTAATCATCGCATTGGCTGCTGACCTTGCCTGAGCGGCATCGGCGGCATCTTTTGCTGACAGGGTAACCGAAGCCAAATCCGATTCAAGCTGAGCAATCAACCTCTCTTTTTGCTCCTCTTCTTTTTCGCGTAGGTTTTGCCGCGAAAAAACAGCACCCTTGGCAAAAGCACGCTCGGTCAGACCACCCGCCCGATTAATTACATCAAGTAATGTTTCACCTGCCTTGAGAGAATAAATTCCTGGAAATTTAAGTTCTCCCAATAGTTCGATTGATTCCCCCTCACGCCAAAGCGGGATTGGTTTGATCGAAAGAACATCATAAGGGTGGAGCTTGAATGAATTGGATCCATTCTCATCCATCAAAGTTCTTTGATCAATTCGGATATGCTTAACCATGGCTACCTGGTCTGTTCCAACTACTACACGGGAAATTTCTGCATCCAGCATGTAGGCAGAATCCTTCGTGCCTCCACCAGCATGGAGCAGGTCGATTAAACTCATCCCTTTGGTCAGAGGATATTCTCCTGGAAAATGAACCGATCCGGAAATCCTAACAATTTCGGCATATTTCCCAGTACGGGCTTGGTTGCGAAGGTCCCTTAAAAGACCAGCAAGCAGTTCCTGACGCGATTCTTGGTCTCTGCTAAAAAAATAGATTAAGTCCTGTGATTGAAGCAAGATCGGTTCTGCGGTAGCCGCAATCAGTTCATCAGGCTTAAATGCAATGCATGAATAAGTACCGTTTGGTTTTTTTCTCCTGATTAAGCCATATTGCAAATCGATATTGGACAGGAAATCATCGGTTGAAGCAATCAGTCCGTTCAAGGTTAAGCCCTTTTTCCATTCGTAATCTCGCACATTTTCAACCGCACCAATAAGAGAAACAACATTTTTGATCTTAGAGCTGGCAAATCCGATGGAAACAAGATCCCCACTGGAAATTGCAAAGTTCTTATGCTCTTCAAAGCTAAGGTTTTTAACAATCGTTCGGGAGTCGGAATTTAACCTTTCCAGACGAATCATGGTAAGAACCGAGCGATCGCTGGAGCCTCCTGCAAGCTCAAGGACTTTAGCCAATGTCTCACCACCAAGAATCTCGTACTTTGCCGGACGCTTGACAGCTCCAGCAATGGTGATCTGGTTTTGCACGACAGGCACATAAATGACATCTCCCGGTTGCAAGGGTTGATCCGCACTGGTATCCCCGTGCAGTAGCAAATCATAGAGATCAAGGGTCGAAACAATTTTCCCAGCTCTTTTAAGCTGAATTTTTCGCAAACTGCCAGACTCTTTGATCCCTCCACAACTGAGCAAGGCATTGATTGTGGTGGAAAGGGCACTTACGGTGTAAGCCCCCTGCTTCCGCACTTCTCCCAACAAAAAGATCCGGATACTTCGAAACGCACCCAAAGTAATAGAGCTTTGTACGCCCTCCCCCAAATATTCACGGATTTTCTCTTTCAAGTGGTTTTTCAGATCAATAAAACTGGTCCCTTTCTCAAAAGCATTGATCGGACCGATACCAGGAAATTGGAGCATGCCCTCACGCGAGATTTCAAGGCTGAAGGAATCATTGCGTTGTCCGAACAGCTGAACCTCGACTAAATCTCCCGGACCGATCCGGTAGTCGGTTGGAATGGGCACTTCATTTCCCGGGGCAAAGGTACTGGGATCGGAGGCAAAAAGATCGTACCCAAATGGTTTGATCGCATCGGTTTCTGATTTACCAAATTCCTCCGCCCGTTTTTCTATTTCCCTGCGTTGAAGCAGCTTAACCTTGCGAAGCAGTGCCTTGCTTTCCTCCATTGCTTGAAGAAGTTCGCTATTTTCGGACGAATCTTCCTCATTTACCTGTGCTTTCAAGTTTAGAATATCTCCTGAAACCATTGCTTCCATCTCCTTCAGGTCGTTTAAAAAGTCAGACCTGTCTTCAAAGGATTCCCCTTCTGGTTGCTCGACCTCAACGGCTCGATTGGGCAACTGTGCAGTGGGGATCGATTGGGGCAAACTTCCTTCGTCTGATCTATATTGCTTGATCAACTGTTGTTTTTGAGCAGGGTTTAATTGGGAAAGTTTCGCCACGGTGGCAGGATCAAGCTGTGCATGAAGCACAAATCCGTATAACAG
>JAYNJW010000104.1:0-3623 GCA_038110535.1 Opitutia bacterium
ATTCCAGATCAAAGCTCGCTTTATCGGTTTCGATCACAGCGAGCACATCGCCTTCAGCTACTTGATCGCCAACATTCACTTTCCATTCGGTCAGGATACAACTTTCCACCGATTGTCCTTGGCGGGGCATAATTATGGGTGTGGCCATGTTCTTTTTTTTCTTCTCCGTGTGTAAGGGTTTATAAGTTAAACGGTTCGAACCTTGATTCCGCGTTTGGGCAAGGATTTGGCATAGTGCGGAGACAAGTTTTTATCCGTGATTAAAAGATCAATCTTATCGAGGTCGGAAAACCGGGCGAAACAGACTTTATCCGCTTTGCTGGAGTCGGCCATCAAAATGACCTGGCCGGCCTGCTCCGCCACAATCTCATTGGAATACGCCTCATTGGGATCGGTGGTGGTCAGCCCGTTTTTCAAGCAAAAGCCCATCGTACCCATAAAGGCTTTGTCCACATGCACCTGGGCAAGAACTGCCGAAGTCAGCGGGCCAACCATGGTCTGACTGATCCGGCGGAGTTCTCCCCCGATCAAAATGACCCGTGGTCCGGAATCCGCTAGTTCGATCGCAGCCTGAAGGGAATTAGTCACCACGGTTAGATCAGTCCGGTCATGGAGCAACCGGGCCAGAAACAAGGTTGTGCTCCCACCATTTAAATAAATGGCCTCCTCTGGTTCGATCAAAGAATAGGCTTCCTCGGCAATGCGTTGCTTATCCTTGGCCGCGAGGTTTGTCTTGTTTTCAAAGACTGGTTCTTCCAGACGGCTCTCCATCGACACCGCGCCTCCATGTACCCGGCGGATTTTTCCCTGCTCCTCCAAGATTTCCAAATCCCGACGAATGGTAGCAACCGACACATCGAGCGTTTTGCGCAAATCTTCCACCCGGGCAACCCCACCCTCACGCAACATCTGGCGCAAACGCTCACGGCGCTGAGGAGCAAGGGCTGGAATGTTGTCTAATATCATCAAGGCGAATGATTGAATTTGATCGATTTTGAACGAAAAGCAATCACTGAATGACAAATTCACTCAATTTCGATCAATCTGCCGAAAAAGGAAAAACAAAGGAATTAACCGAAAAATCAGGAAATCAGCAGGGACTGAACCTTATCCCTTTCTTTTGGGTCAACCGCGGAGGGCCAGATCTTGCCAAGCAGTTTGTCCGGGGAACAGCCAGCTTCCCTAGCCGCCCGGGTCAGGGCAATCTTGGTACCCTCTGCCAGATGCACTGGCTGGATTCCTGCATCCATCGCCAACCGCATAGCGCCGATCAACCGATCTTCCCAGCCAAGCTTACGGACAGGATCACGGGTAACCCGTTCAATCGGATCATTGAGGAAAGGATTGACCATTCTTTTTAGGGCGTCCTTGGCATAGACCACTATGCCTTCCTCGGTGAAAAGAGGATCGCCTGTACGCTTGTGGGCATGGATCAAGCCGGGACCCACTTCTTTTTGAAAAACCTCCAGGGCCCAGCGCATCAGATCATCCCGCTGACCCGCTTCGCCCATCAATACCATGCCCTCACTCTGGGCAAGATAACCCAGCCAGGCATGGACCGCATTGTGTCCCATGAATTTTGTCTGGGCAAAGGGATCGAGCTGGCGCTTGGACACCAGCGATGTAATACCCCGCTCAAATCCATCCGGCACATGATCCTCCACCAGTATTCGGTCATACGCCTCCACCAGCAAAGCACGGGAAGCCCCGGGAAACATCGGCACTAATTGCTCCTGTTCGATACGCCCGCGATCCAGGACCACTGTGCACATCTTGGGAATTACCGTTTCAGAAAACACCACCTTATTCCCAAAACCTGCCGGAGCATGATCCCAGCAAAGTGCTTCGAGACGGGTGGCCGCACGGGAATCATTCTCGGCCGCATAGACCACTGCGGGAGGCAGATCAGGGCGTTTCGACTTGCGGGTCAGTCCTTCAGCCAGCAGACAGGCAACCGGGGCAGGATCAGTATCATAAAGCATAAAACTAGGCAGGGCGGTGGCCAGTTCGCCCGCCTCGGCAATGGCATGAACAAGGGCTTCCCGATCATCCGCATCGGTCGGATTAAGTACTTCAACTCCATCCATCGTGATGAATTCCACCCGGTCTGCATGAGCAACATTACAACTGTACGATCCTTTATTTGCCCGTACCCCCTCAATGATTTCCGGCTCAATCTCAGCCACGACCAAGCGGTCAAAATTACCCGACTTTTTCGCGAAAGGAAGAAACAATCCCCCCTGAATTGCCCCAAAGCCAAATCCGACAAAGGAGCCAGCCACGGGTAATTTTAAGATGAACCCATTGCCTCAGAGGCAAGGGCCAGCACCTGAGCGGGCGACATTTCGGTATCCAATCGATCAAGCAAAACATTCTCACCCCGGGGCGAGAAACCTTCTCCAAAATCCGCAAAGAATTGATTCTTTTGGTAAACATCGGAAAAATGACCACTCGCCCACTCACTTAAATATCCCATACCCCGGGCTTTTTGCAGAGTGGAATGAGCATGTAAAATCCATCCTCCACGAAGGAAAGACTGACGGAGCGGATTGAGCTCCGCGGAATCGAAATCATCAACAAATTTTTGTCCGGGACTGTTCATTTCAGTACCGGCTATCAAGGGCAGTCCAAGGTCATCACTTAATTTTACCACATATTGCAGGTTGGCCAGTTTTTGATCAGGCGAACCGGGAGTGTAGTTACGGTCAGGAATAATATTAAAGGCAACCGCACCGGTGGAACGGGAAACTTCCACCAATTCCTCAATCGCAGCTTCCCCATCCGATGTACCATCCAGCCAGGTAATGGTGGGCAGGGCACCGCTAAGAAGGACAAACTCATTCATATCTGCCATCTTGGGAAAGGAACCGGAATCTGGCTGTACATACCCCACCCCGCCCTTTTTCATGGTCTTGGCACGGATTAGATCGGTAATCGCCCGGCCCTCGGGCAATTCTTTTAAATCTTCCGGAGCCACACCCAGTTTTTCTCCCCAGAATGCACGCAGGGCAGATTCCTCAGGATATTGAGCCGCTGCCTTGCGGGCATAAGCGAGGCAAAGATGACGCTCGGTGGCATTGCCCTTGGGGGTAAGCGGAGCAACATCCTTGTCATAATCCAAAACTAGTGGGTCCAGGTAGGCATTTACCCGGTCGGCCATGGCCCGGTTACGGGCTTCGGAGGTTTGACGCATCCCGTCCAAAAATTCCTGTGCTTTCACCGGAATCTCCGTAGTGGTGAATCCAGTCCCCATATGATAACTGATCCCCGGCTCTCCAGGGGAGTTGATCACCCGGTCAGAAAACTCGGGGACAAATACCCTGGATTCCAGCCCGATACATCCCTTGAGATCAAGCCTACGGCTCGCTGCCCAGAACTCATCGAGTCCGTCCAAAACATCAAAATCGACAATTCCACCAATTTCCAGCCCTGCCCGTTTTGCTTCCAAAGCAAAAGTGGTGGGCGAATACCCCTTGTAGTTGAAGGAGTAAAAAGTATGGGCATGGGCATTGACTATGGGTTGGGCTGCTGGAAAGGATTCACTGGCCGCTGCCTCGTTTAAAAGTTTTTCCCGGATCGCGGGATCGAAATCGTTGCTGTTTTCAGACATGTTTTATTTATTT
>JAYNJW010000105.1:0-3594 GCA_038110535.1 Opitutia bacterium
GTTTTGGAACACTGTTCATGTTTGGTTAGTCACCATCAATCATTCTGCCAAGACCGCCCAAAACCGATCCTTCACCCTGACCTTTACCTCCCGCACTGGGTGCATTTTGCAGCACCCGGTCTGCTAACCTAGAAAATGGCAGGCTTTGCAGCCACACCGTGCCGAATCCACGGAGGGTAGCAAGGAAGAGTCCCTCTCCGCCGAAGATCATCGACTTCAATCCACCCGCCATTTCAATATCGTAATCAATACTTTCCTCAAAGGCGACAATACAGCCCGTATCCACCCGCAGGGTTTCGCCCTCTAGTTGCTTACGCACAACCGTGCCCCCCGCATGAACAAAAGCCTTACCGTCTCCTGAAAGTTTTTGAAGGATAAAACCTTCTCCGCCAAAAAAACCGGCGCCCAGTTTTTTTTGAAAGGCAATTGAGATATTAGTGCCAAGGGCAGCACACAAAAAGGAGTCCTTTTGGCAAAGGATATTTTGATTATGCTCCTGCAAATCCACGCAGATGATTTTGCCTGGGTAAGGGGCGGCAAAGCTGACCCGTTTTTTGCCCATTCCCTGATTGGTGAAGTGAGTCATAAAAATAGATTCACCGGTGAGAGCCCGTTTACCCACATCAAGTAACTTGCCGAAGAGTCCCTGGTTTGGCTTGGAACCATCCCCCATTTTGGCCTCAAATGTGATGTGCTCTTCCATGTAGTTCATCGCACCCGCCTCTGCGATCACCGTCTCCCCCGGATCGAGTTCAATTTCGACAATTTGCATGTCATTCCCAATCAGTTCGTAGTCTATCTCGTGGCTATTCATAAATGTAATTTAGAAAGAAAAATCAAAAATTCCTCAATCTGTAAGTTTCATTGTAGCAGCAATTTCTCGACCTTCTGTGCAAGATTTTTTTGACCATGAATGTCACTTAGTAATCCATTTTGATCTATTATATAAACATGCCCCAGTAATGCTCCCCAATTTTTTCTATATTTGTTATTTCTCCCATCTGGGTCGAAATGTGTGGGGAATTTATATTTTAAATTTGATTGGTAGAGCCTAAGCTTCTCGATGTCTCTGTCCGGAGCAATGATTAAAACAGATATCTTCTCCGGATGCTTGTCTTTCACCTCAGTTATTTGGTCTGTCACCGATTTACAGGGCCCACAAAAAGTCGCAAAGAAGTCGATTAAAACCACTTTTCCTAGATGGTCTTTGGTATTAAAAACTTTTCCATCAAGAGTAGGCACGCTTAGTGAAAAGGGTTTACCTATATTGTTCAGTTGTTTGATATTAAGAGCAATGGAACGAGACCAACCACCATCGCCATCCCGTATACCATCTGGACCAACCTTTCCGAAGTCATGCTCATCAATTAACCGTATTATTTCTTTTCCGATATCCTTCTTCTTCTGAAGATCTTCAGTAACATACCAGGGTTCAATCAGATGCCACATGAAATTATTGCTACCGTTTAGCGAAAATGTGGAAAAGAAGATAAGGATAAAGGCATTCCTCATACCGCTAACCTAAAAACGCTTCAATCAATGCGTCAAGTTTGGTGGGTAGTATTTATAATCATGGGCCAAAGTTCTTTGATCTAAATAGGAATACTCTAGATGGGTCGTACAGAAACAGGTTTGTGATTGAAAAAGATGGAGAAGGAAACAACCAAGCAAAAGCCAGATAAATTTAACAATAAAAAATTAATTTACCCTTATTGCCTTTCGGTTCCCCCTTTGAAATCCTTCACTACTTCCTTCATCGGTTCAGTCAATTGTCTGAGTGTTAGACCAGTAACTCCGACTAATTCAGGGTCCAGAAAGGATGTGTTTCTAAAAGTGCTTCTTCCGGTTTTATCACTTTGGACTAACAACTGGTTTCCGATCCTGATAACAGCATGAAGAAAAGGATTTTCCGTGGAATAAATATTTTCTGACGAGTTTTTTAGAAAGTTACAAATGACTGGATTGAAACCAAGAAGTGAGAATGCATCGGATAATGATACGGAGATATTTTGCTCCTCGGTATCAAATTCATCTGAGTATAATTTCCCCGATTGAAGAAGAAATTCGAAGCATACGAGACGAAAATTATAAAATAATCCGCAAAGATAAGCTTCGTCGGGTGATAAAGAACTGTCAGAGGCAAGTAGTTTCACATAGCGAGCCAAGATGATTGATCTCCTTTTCAGCATAAACTCAGTCAACCCAGCAGTGATGCCAAGAGGTAATACAAAAATTTCCTGATTCATCGTACGGATTCCAACACTGAGTAGATAATTCATTCCCTTTTTAAAAAGAATTTCCTGAGCTAATTCTCGTTCGTTCCTGGCACCCTTAATTGAATGAGTTAATTTTTCATAGAGCACAGAATTACTTTTACACAATCTAACCACCTGCCCCAGTGTCGGATCTTCATTGCCTATTAGTTCCTGCATTCTCGGCAATATCAAAAGGGCAGGAAACTGCTGTTTGTACTGGAATAAATTATTCAATTCAGAAACTAAAGTGCTTACCTGCTTCATCAGTAATTATTTTTTAATGAATATTAATGAAAGTTAATTATAACTGATAAGTTACTTTTTTAGATTATTCAAGTAATATTTTATATAATTTTCTTTTTAACTTTTTCTACTATTTAATTTGGTTTCTAAGTACGAATCATAAATTCATTTTGCATAACGATTGTGGATTATTATTGTGAACATTGTATGAGCAGTGATCACAATAAACTGATTGAAGAGATTGCAATGTCCTCTCATTCGGCTTCACGGATTTTGGGCTCGGCATCTACAGAATCCAAAAATAATTGCCTGCAAGCAATTGCCAGAGAATTGGAATCAAGCAGAAAATTCCTCACAGAAGAAAATCAAAAAGACCTGGAGGCAGCAGAGAAACATGGGTTGAGTGAGGCGATGATCGATCGTCTACGCCTGACTCATGAACGCATAGACGCTATGGCTCAGGGATTACGGCAATTAATTGAACTGCCTGATCCTGTGGGTAAAATCATAGAAGAAAAGAAACGGCCAAACGGACTGACCATCAATAAGGTACGCACTCCTATCGGAGTGATTGGAATTATTTATGAATCCCGGCCCAATGTGACCATTGATTGTGCCGGATTGTGCCTGAAATCCGGAAATGCGGCCATCCTGCGCGGCGGAAAGGAAGCATTCCACTCCAACCGGGCATTGGCATCCATTATTTCCACCGCCCTAAAAACTACCGAACTTCCCGAACATTCGGTCCAATTGATTCCCACCACCGAACGGGAAGCCCTCAATCATTTGCTGACTCTGGAAAAGTATGTGCATTGTATAATTCCACGCGGGGGCGAGGGATTGATCCGCTTTGTGTCCGAGAACAGCCGAATACCGGTAATTAAGCATTACAAGGGGGTATGCAACCTCTACCTCGACGAAGGGTGTGAGCCGAAAATGGCTCAGGAAATTACAGTATCGGCCAAGTGTGGAAGGCCCGGTGTCTGCAATGCGATCGAAAATCTGATCGTACACCAGTCCAACCTGTCCGCCCTACTCCCCGAAATCGGCAAAGAATTGGTGGCCAAAGGATGCACAATTTTTGCGGATGATCAGG
>JAYNJW010000106.1:0-3428 GCA_038110535.1 Opitutia bacterium
ATGATGGTGACATCATTTCCAACCCGGCGCTGGGCAGGAGGTCCAAAAGGAACTTCGTAGTATCCCTCGGGCACTTCCTTTTCAAAAAGCTCCCCGATATCATAGAGGCGCTGGCTTTCAAAAAAGACCACCGGGTCACTTCCCGCAAGGGCGGTATTGAGCATACCCTTGGCGTCGTAAGGAGTGGATGGGAATACCACCTGCAAGCCAGGAATGTGGTTACAAATCGCACACCAGTCCTGAGAGTGCTGGGCACCATATTTGGAACCCACAGATACACGCAGAACCACAGGCATTTCAAGAACACAGGCAGACATGCTCTGCCACTTGGCCAGCTGGTTGAAGATTTCATCCCCTGCCCGGCCCATGAAGTCACAGTACATCAATTCGACCAAGGCACGGCCACCCTGCAAGGCATAGCCCACAGCAGAGCCGACAATCGCAGCTTCGGAAATCGGGGAATTAAAGAGACGATGGTAAGGAAGGGATTCGGTTAATCCGCGGTAGCAGGCAAACGCTCCTCCCCAGTCACGATTTTCCTCCCCGTAAGCAACGAGAGTGGAATCATTTTGGAAACGGTGAAATGCTGCCTCAAAGATCGCATCGCGGTATTGATACACCTTGTTTTTGGAAACTGGTTTTCCATCAATGATTCCGGCACGGGACTTTTTTGTCAGTGCCTGAACCCGTGGGTTTTCTGCCGCTGGCAAAATCAATTCGGGAGTGCGGGAAGGATCGTAGTTTTCCACCTTGCGTCTGGAGAACATCAAACCGGCAATTTTTTCGGAAGGCAAACGGGGGGAGATTTCCAAGCAGGAAGCCAGACGGCATGCCTGAGTCATCACCTTGGTGGTTTCCGCTTTTCGCTGATCAATTTGATCGGCAGTAACCAAGCCAGCATCAATGATTTCCTTGGCATAGGCATCCAGAGGATCAATCGCCTGCCAGGCCTCAATCTCTTCCTTGATCCGGTAAGAGGATGCATCGGATGGAGAATGACCGGAGTAGCGGTAAGTAATGGTTTCGAGAAGAACGGGTCCGTCGCCCTGTTCGAGGAGTGCTTTCTTGCGTTTGATCGCATCCGCCACTGCCAATGGATTGTATCCATCCACTCGCTCAGCGTGCATCGAGTCTGGGTTTACTCCAGCACCCACACGGGCAAGGAAATCGAATGCCATGGTTTCTCCGGCAGTCTGTCCACCCATGCCGTAGAAATTATTCATGAAGTTAAAGATAATAGGCAAGCCACCTTTCATGGAATCATCCCACAACTCCCTGAACTGGCGCATGGATGCAAAATTCATAGCCTCCCAGGTTGGTCCACAACCCATGGACGCATCCCCAACATTGGAGATCACGATACCGGACTTGCGGTTGCACTTTTTAAACAAAGCAGCACCCATGGCAATGTCAGCCGAACCGCCCACAATCGCATTATTAGGGAGAATACCAAAGGGGGTGAAGAATGCATGCATCGAACCACCCAGACCACGGTTGAATCCATTGGCCCGGCCAAACACTTCGGCCAGGGCACCATAAAGCAGGAAGTTACGGGCAAGGTCCTTGACGGTATCGGCTCCTTCTTTTTCCACCACCCGGAAACAATCTCCTTCGAGGAAGTTTTTCATCACTTCCATCAAGGTATCCTCATCGAGCTTGCGAATGGAGGACATTCCCTTCGCCAGAATTTCACCGTGGGAGCGGTGTGAGCCAAGGATATGGTCGTCCACTCCAAGGAGAAATGCCTGTCCAACAGCGGAGGCTTCCTGTCCGATCGACAAGTGAGCTGGTCCCTTGTGGTCATACTCGATTCCCTCGTAGGAACCCTGGGTCTTAATGCTCTGGAGCATGCTCTCGAATTCACGGATGAGCAACATATCCTCATAGATACCAATCAGGGCTTCCGCACCGTAGGTCTCCACTTCATTTTTGATATCGTTGTTGTATTGATTGAGAGGAACTTCCTTGAAAGGGATGGTTCCCGCTTTGCGCTCCTCTGCTGGTTCTACAATTTGTGACTTAGGCATAACGAATGGGTGTTAAAGGTAAGAATTGGGTTTTAAAATTAGGGTTCCAGATTAGCGGACCGCCATGAATACATCCTTGATAATTTCGGATGTGGTTGGGTGTGGGAATACAATCTCTTCGATCTCTTCCTCCCGCAGTTCGGTCTCAAGCATAGCAGTGGCACCGAAGATCATTTCGGAACAGGCACCCCCGACCATATGTACCCCAAGCAAGCGGTTGGTTTCTTTTTCCAGCACCACTTTGCAAAGACCGCCCTCATCAGGATTTTCAGCAATATAGCGGGCATTGATGGCCATGGGGATACGACCGGATCGGGTCTTGATGCCACGCTCCTCTGCTTCTTCCTTGGTCAGGCCAACTACGGCCACCTCTGGGCTGGTGTATACCACCGCTGGCATGGCGTCATAGCGCATACGGTCGGTACGGCCGGTGATATTATTGACCACCACCTCAGCCATGCGGCTGGCTGCATGGGCTAACCAGGCACGTCCGGTGACATCACCGGCTGCCCAAACACCTGGCAGGTTGGTCGCTCCTTTGTCATCCACTTTGATTCCACGAGGGGAAAACTCCAGTCCGATATCCTCAAAGCCAAGGTCAGAAACATTGGGGCGACGACCGGTCGCTACCAATACGAGATCACCCTCGATTTCCTTGCTTCCAGATCCATCATTGTAGGTAACGGAGGACTTTCCAATTTCCTCCACCTTGGAGCCCAACTGGAATTCCACTCCCTTCTTTTCCAGTTCGGTACGAAGAGTAGCCGCAATTTCCGCGTCCAGGTTCGGGCAGATCTCAGGCATTGCTTCCAGCACAGTGACCGGTACATCGACCGATGCATACATGCAGGCAAACTCGCATCCGATCACACCACCACCGACTACAATCAGTCGGTTGGGCAAGGATTCACGGTTCAAAATACCGGTGGAATCAACCACATGGTCCTGATCAATCCCGGGAATGGGGGGAACTGCAGGCGAGGAGCCAGTACAGATCAAAATATTGTCGGCTTCATGCTCTTCCCCATTGATTACAATCTTACGGTTTTGCTGTAGCACCGCTTCGCCCTCGACCACATCAACCTTGTACTTCTTCATCAATCCGGCGATGCCATCACGCATCTTGTCCATCACTCCATTCTTGTGGGCATGGGCCTTGGGAAAGTCGAAGCTCAATCCATCCACACTTACTCCAAAGACGGAGCCGTGCTTGGCATGGTGATAGGTCTTGGCGGCTTGGAGCAGAGTCTTAGAAGGAACACATCCCTCGTTAAGGCAGACACCTCCGAGCTTTTTCTTTTCCACCAACAAGGTCTTAAGACCCGCACCAGCGGCTTTCTTGGCAGCGACGTACCCAGCAGGTCCGGCTCCGATAACGGCAAAATCGTATTTCATTTCTTC
>JAYNJW010000107.1:0-3382 GCA_038110535.1 Opitutia bacterium
CGGAATAATTGGTCTCCGCGAGCAGTCTTCGGGCTTGGTTTACCCGCATGCGGCAAAGCATTTCCCAGGGTGTGTGCTGAAAATATTCCTTGAAGCGACGCTCCAAGGTTCGCCTGGCAATGCGCAGATCCCCGCACATCGAGCTGATCGAAAGGGGGTGCTGCATTTTTTCAGTCAGGTAGGACATCGCCCTGCGCAGGATGGGGTCTTCCACCGCCAGATGGTTGGCTGAGTGGCGCAGCACGGTTCCGCTTGGGGGAATCAGAATGGGGGCAGGATCGAGCCGTTGCTGGTTCAAGATGCCATCCATCGCCAGACCGACTCTTTCTCCCAAAGCTTCCCATGGAATGGCAATGCTCGATAGGGTAGGAAAGGTAAGATTGCAGACCAAAGGGTCGTCGTTGGCTCCGATAATTGCCACATCATTGGGTACTTCCAATCCCAATTGTCCGCATGCACCGCAAAGAAAGCGACCCAGAGGATCGTGTACCGCAAAGATTGCAGTGGGCTTGGGCAATGTATTTAACCAGTCTTCCATTTCCGGGCTGGGCTTACGAAAGGATTCGCTGTAACGGGCATCTTCGAAACCGGTTTCTGAGTGAGTAAATATCGGAATCTCTAATTTACCTGCAACCTGCGTAAAGCCATCTATTCTTTGTTCAGAGTACGGTGTGCCATTTCCAAGGCATGCGAGACTTCGGAATCCGGCATTGGAAAAGGCCTCGGCAGCTTCCTTGCCCACCGCCCAGTCGTCCACATCCACCGATATGCATCCATCCACTCTTTCATCGGTTGCCACGAGGATAGTTGGAGCAAGTTTGGCCAGCATCAGAAGTTCTTGGGAACGGTTGGGTAAAATTTCCAGAATGAGACCGGCCGGCTTAATTTGGGAGATCAGGTTTTCTAGCTCACCGATTTCCCGGTGAATACTGAGGATACGATAATCTTGTGCCCGGCCCGCAAACTTGGCAAGTGCCGGAGTCAGGCGACGAAGAAACACTTCGGACATAATCACTGCCACAGGTTGACTCATACTAACCAAATAAGAATAACTTCTTGGCGTGATACAACAGAATTAATACGCAATTTGCGGTTTTATTCTGTTCGGTAATGAAGTATGATGCACTCTTATCTTTTTTACTCAAAATTCACTCCAACCCCTCTACGAAAATGGCTCACTTCCCTTGTGATAAAATTGCCTACGAAGGCTCCAGTTCCAAAAATCCGCTCGCATTCAAGCACTACAACCCAGAGGAGATCGTGGGTGACAAGACGATGAAGGAACATCTCCGCTTTGCTGCCCCCTATTGGCATGTGATGCGCAATGTTCTAGCCGACCCCTTTGGTGGGGGTACTGCCCAAATGCCCTGGGATGATGCGAGCGATTCGGTGGAAAATGCACTGACACGCGTTGATGTATTTTTCGAGTTTCTCGAAAAGATCGGAATTGAATATTACTGTTGGCACGACCGGGACATCGCTCCTGAGCTCAATGATCTCTCCGCATCTAATGATGCCTTGGATCAAGTGGTGGCTAAGCTCAAGTCCAAGCAGGCGGAGACTGGGGTGAAATTGCTCTGGGGGACCGCCTGTCTTTTTGCCCATGCCCGCTACTCCCAGGGAGCTGCCACTTCTCCTGATGCCAATATTTATGCCTATGCTGGTGCCCAGGTAAAGAAAGCCATTGAAGCGACCAAGGAACTGGACGGACTGGGTTACACTTTCTGGGGTGGTCGCGAAGGGTACGCCACCCTGCTTAACACCAACATGAAACGTGAACTCGATCATTTGGCTGCCTTTCTACACATGGCAATCGAGCATGCGGACAAGATCGGTTTTGACGGTCCTTTCTACATCGAGCCAAAGCCACGCGAACCTTCCACTCATCAATATGACAGCGACTCTGCTGCCTGCCTGAATTTCCTCCGCGAGTATGGATTAATGGACAGGTTCTTCCTTAACATCGAGACCAACCATGCCACCCTTGCCGGGCACACCATGGAACATGAACTGACCGTGGCCTCCAATGCTGGCAAACTCGGAAGTATCGATGCCAACCGGGGGGACACCCTGATTGGGTGGGACACGGATCAGTTCCCCACCGATCTTTACCTTACCACTCAGGTAATGCTAGTGGTTTTGGGAATGGGTGGGTTTACCACCGGAGGATTGAACTTCGACGCCAAGCGCCGCCGGGAGTCCCATGAACCTATTGATCTGATGCATGCCCACATCGGGGGAATGGATACCTTTGCCCGCGGTCTTAAGATTGCCCATGCCATTCGCGAAGATGGTCGCTTGGCCGATTTTGTTGATCAGCGCTACTCCAGTTTCGATTCTGGAATCGGTGCAAAAGTGGAATCCGGAAACTGTACCTTCGAGGAATTGGAAACTTATGCTTTGGCAAACGGGGAACCCAGTTTGGCCAGTGGTCGCCAAGAAATGCTGGAAAATTTGATTAACGAATTCATCTAAGTCGTCTTAATCCGATCCCTCGGGGATATGAGATAACATTGTATGAAAAAATTACCTGCTTTTGTTTTAGCTGGGCATATTCTTTGCTTGGCTAGTTTTTCTAGTCTGGCCCAAAAAGAGATCAGTTCCTTGCTTTTAAATAGCACGGACGACTGGAAAAAGAACGCTCAAAAGATCGACGGACTTTCGATCGATAAGGGTGTACTTTTCCCAATCGAAAAAGGAGGTAGTTACCGCAGTAATATGGTAACCTTCTCCTCTAAGAGGGCAGCCAAATCGATCACTCTTTCCTGTTCTCCGCTATGGGAGAACTGGGAAGCTACTCCCAAGAAAGTGGCTCCCAAAGGTCTAGGTGATGCCCCCATCTTTCTGGTCAAGGGACCCAAGGATTACTGGCTGTTGGGCAGGAAAAAAGGATCCACAAAAAAACCTGCTGGGTTCAAGCCTAAGAAAGTAAATCTTGAAGGTTATGATGAGGAATTGCTCACCACGCCTGACCCTAATCTTTTTCAGGCTCCTGGAGGATTAAAGAAAAGCCTTGGTGGTTATCATGCGTGGCAGAGTAGGGACATGAAAAACTGGGTGCACCATGGCTGTGTGACCGCATCCCATGCAAAGTGGTCCACCACTGCCGAATTTGTCGATGGGAAGGTCTACATTTACTACGACTTCCCCAACGATCAGGACCCGCATGTTTATATCGATGAGGATTTAACTGATGGCAAACCAGGCAAAGATATGGGCCTTGCCTTTAATGATCCATCCGACGGTTCGGACTGTGCCATCATTCGTAGCCTCGACGGTAAATTTCATTTAATCTATGAGGACTACAGCCCGATTAACGCTGGTTCACATTCCTGGGATTCTCCTCTTGCCGGACATGCGGTCAGCGATACCGGTGTTGGTG
>JAYNJW010000108.1:0-3373 GCA_038110535.1 Opitutia bacterium
AAGCCTATGAATGGCTACGCCAAGGATTTTCTTTGGTCTGACAGTACCGAGGCTCAGTTATTGCAGTCAATGTTCCTGCAGGCCCATAAGGGCAGATGGTTTCCTATGTCTAATAAAACCATGCCGTTTGACGACTTTATGCTCAAGGGGGGGCGATTATACAAAGAGACTGAGGATACCCCTTTTACCGGTTGGTATGCACAGTTTGATGAACTGGATGAACCCAGAATGCTTTGTTCCTTTGTGGATGGGCAAAAAAATGGCTTTACTTATTTATGGGATGAAAATGGAACAAGGCGGTTCCAGGGTGAATATGTAAACAACCTCAAAAGTGGACAATTTCTAGAATGGAATACCCAAGCCATTCAAACTTCAGAAAAAAACTACCATCTGAACAAGCTGAATGGAGACTATCATTTATGGTATGATTCCGGAAAAATTAAGCTCGATGCTATTTTCCAAAATGGAAAACTTTTAGAAGCTAGAGGTTGGTACCCAGATGGTAGTCCATGCCCCTATTCCCGAGTCGCCAAGGGCAGAGGATTGATTCTGCGCTATGAAAATAATTACAAGCCTGCCAAAGAACCTATCAAGGCAAGTGGTATCTTGGCAAAGACCTTTGAGCAATTAGGGTCTATTTATTCAGGTGTCCAAGAAGATGGAAATGGGTCAGTTACTCCCGTTTATGAATCTGATCAATCTCCTCAGGACCAACTGAAAACCGATTAAATGACTGCCGGTCGAGTGGTTGGTTCAGTTTGACCATCAGTTCCTCATTTTCTCTGTCTAAATAAAAAATCTGCAAAAGTTTGGAATGAGATTCTCCAACAAGCTTTTTGGAGTTATCGAAGGGCGAAAAAAATTCTGGTTTCAATTTTTTAAGATTTTCCAAAGATGATTCGAGCCGTTGAACAATTGACTTCTTTTTTTCCAGAAATTGCATTTCTGGAACTTTTTTCTGCATTTTGAGCCAAGTATTTTCCTCAAGTAATAATTGATGAACATCATTGCACAAGTCGAGGTGCTGCTTGAGGACTTCGGTGGGTTCCATAACAAACTGCCGTGGTCAGGATAGATCCTTAAAAAGAATCATCGAAATTTTCCTGAGGAGATGGAGGCGAGTAAATTCCGTACCTATTGACTGCCTGGCGGATTTCTCTGGTATCCTCCAATTGTTCCCTTCTCCACTTCGACATACCATAGACGAATTTCAAATACTTACTTTTGGCCAATTCCGTACGTGCATCATCATTGTTTTCAAATAATTCTTCGATCGAAATGTAGGTCTCGGTTGCCTGAACAAAATTGCCAAGTTTCTCTTCACAGAGAGCAACCTGATAGAGCAAAGGAACTTTCCATGTGGGTGTTTCATCCACGGGCAGGAGTGCGGTGTATATGCGGTACGCATTAAAGAATTCACCGGATTCAAAAAATTTGTTAGCCAAGTAGTTCCCAGTTTTCTTTTTCCAGAATGTCCAGACCGACCTCATTTTGCTGATTCGGTCCAAGTCTCGGTCACGAAGACTTTTCGCTTCCTCCTCGGCAAGGATCAAGTTGGGGTTAAAGGTTGCCTCCTTTAACAAACTCAATAGCTGTGCAATAGAATCCTCATTCTGATTAAGTTGCTCATAGGAAAGAGCGAGGAGGTAGTGAGTCTCTGGAACATAGGGACTGGTCGGATACAAGGTACCATAACCACCAAGGATTTCTTTCACCCTGGCGAAATCAGCACGAGGCGTTTGTTCGAAACTCTTATTCGACGGGACCGCATCTGGATCTAATCGTTTTTGTCGCTCATCTTTCTTGATGGTATCAACCGCACGACGAAAGTGAGACAAACCTCTTTTGTATTCAACGACAGAACGGTCGGACTCGTTTAATTGCTCTAAACGATTCAATCGATCATAAAATTTAATGGCATTGTCGTAGTCCTCAGATACCAGAAAAGTCTCTGCTATCTCAAACATTGCCTGATTCGATTCTGCATCTTTGCGCAATTCAAAAGATTTGCCTTTTCTTTTATCTGCATCCGTAAAAGCGACATTGTACGGAAGTGTCAATGTCGCGTTAATCGCGTCATAGAATTTATTTAGGGCCATACGGTCTGCACCAAGCTCCCGATAGATTTTACCAGTCCTGATATGGGTTTCAGGAATGGTAGGAGCCCCTCTTTTTAAGCCTTGCAGGAATTGCTCCACATCCCCGAGTTTTGCATGAAGGTGAGGGATTCCTGGTGCATCTTCATGTTGCTCAAATGGATAGTCGTCATCCGAGGCAAATTCCTCGATGAACCTTTCATAAGACTTGGCGGCATCTACCCATGCCTGGTTCTTCTCGTGCATATTCATTAAAGCGAGAAGGATATCTCGACGGTATCGTTTATGATTGGGGCCATTTAAGCGACCAAGCACTCGATTGCAGTAAGAAGTAGCCTTGTATACCGTGCGAGTGACAAAAGGATTCCCCGACCCGCCCGAGGCCATTCTTGTGGCCATAATAGCCTCGCGGATTTTTTCTTTCATTTCCTGATCAATTTCATCCCCTAGTACGATATAATCCTCGACCAATATTTCAGGTTCTTCCGCAGGAGAAGCTTGAGCAGACTCAGGAATTACAACTGGATTAACTTCAGGCAAAGCTTGCTGAACATATTCTTTAGTGGGCAAGAGTAGTTTGGATTCCTCTTCAACAGGAATGGTACTTGGTGTGCTAGGAAGGGGTTCAACTAATGAACCAGTAGAGACCGATGTGGGCTCTCTTAGCATATCAACTTCGCGAAGCAAGTCGTCCAAACTCATCTGCGAATAGTCGACTGATCTGGGCAAAGTGCTCGGGCCCGCAATGGGGCGAGCCCTAACTGCATTGGGCTGCACTTGTTGGGGTGCAGTAATAAAAGCAGGCATGCCAACTTGTTCAACCGGGGTATCATTCACCGAATCCCGTAACTCTACAGGCAATAACTCGTTTTCAACACGGAAGGATTGCGATGAACCTGGAAAATCTTTTGACAAAGCATCATTCAATTTAGTGGACTCTTCCAATTCGCTTTCCGAAGATCGGTCAATTTCCTCAAGCAAGGAATCAATTCCACTTATAACCTCCTCGATTGACTTCAGTTCTGGGTCCTGCCCTAGAACAGCGGACAGGATTCCCAAAAGAAGAGTAATATAGGTGAAACACTTCACTATCTTGACCTCCTTGTATATTTCGAATTCGATTCCATAATCATGTTGCCGCCATCTAAGGTGTAGGGCGGAACAAAATTTACCTGAGTTCCTACCCTCCGGCCCGATGAACCAAGGTTTGACTCTAAGATTTCCATAAGTTCATCGGTATTGCTCAGGTTTGGTTCCGGCATATCCTGCTCAACGAA
>JAYNJW010000109.1:0-3368 GCA_038110535.1 Opitutia bacterium
ATTCGAAGTCTCCCCAGATTTTTCTCATCAAAGCAAAGGTTTGAGGATCATAGGTTTTCAGTTCTGCACGAACGAAAGGATAAAAGTCATTCATCCCCACATATGCCTCGGTCATTTCCGCAAAAAATTCCATGGGGTTGGAAAGGGCATAATGGCTTGTTTTCCTTCCTTCAAAATCCAGAACCTTATGGTAGAGTCTTTTTCTTTTCACACGATTGAAGGCTTCGACAATTGCTGCGTTTTCAAACCCTAGCACTTGATCATGATAGGCATGTGCTAATTCATGCAAAATGGCGTAGGGTTGCTTGAGCCACATTCTCCGATTGAACAACAAATGAGCCCGTGGAATATGCACCCGCTTCTGCAGCGAAGGGTCAAACCCGTATTCGACCAACCATTCAGGGTTTCCATGGTATTGCATGCTGTCCAGTTGATGTTCCAAATCTACTCGTATGGGCAACTTTTGTAGCTCCTCCAACTTGGATTTGGGCATGAGATATGTGATCCTTTGCAAATGATTGGCAAGGGACTTGACTGATTGATTGAAGGCTTGTGCGTTTGTTTCTTCTTTGAACTCGATACCAAACTCAACCACCCATCCTTCGATCTTTTGGGTAAAAGGTTTGGAAAAAGTGGAATCTGCCGGTTGTGCTTGAGCTAAATATGCCAAGGGTACAATAGCCAGAAATAGAACAAAGAAAGATTTATGATATTTCATTTACCTTTGATTTCATTACCTTGAAATGATCGATAAGAAAACCTCTTTCCATGAATTGCCTGTTTAAAAGAACTTTGTAAATCCTTATGAGATATTGCTTTTCGAAGACAGCCACTTTTCTGGTCATATTTTTTTGCACGATGATATCTGGATTGATGGGAAAGGCAGAGAAGGTTGCTTTGCCCTTTGACTGGAACCTTGTTAGCAGTACCAGTCAAAAAGCAAAATTTATTCTCAAGGAACTCACTGCGTGGCAAAAACAGGACAAGCTCTCGAAAAGCAAGAGCCTGCGGGTAGTTTATTTTCATGCACAAGACAGAGAACCCCTCAAGAATCATGCTGAGCGATGGGATGGTATCCTTACTGATATCCAGGATTTTTTTCGTTCCGAGATGACAAGGTTAGGGTACGGTCCAGTCTCTCTTTCCCTCGAAAAAGAAAAGGATAAGCTCCTCCTTCACACCATCCGTGGAAAGGATAAGGACGCTTCGTACACTTATAAATCCGGACAGAAAATTCGCCAAGAAGTGTTTAAGGCACTTGGGCAAAAGGGCATCAAACCCGAGGAAGAAACCATTTTAATTGTCTGCGGACTCTCCACAACGGAAGACAAAAATGTCACCATCTATTCGCCCTACTACGGTATGGGTGCCAATCATAATCGGGGAATCTGCTTTACCGCGGATATGGAGTGGCTCTCGGTAGAGGGTTTACGACCCGACCCCAAAGAAATTACTTTGATGGTAAAGGAACACAGGGGTTATGAGCCTTTCTCGCTTGGTCGGTTCAATACCGTTTATATCGGAGGAACCATTCACGAACTTGGACATGGTCTTTCCCTTCCTCATAACCATGCAACAAAAGCAGAGTCGAATTTGGGCACCGCACTTATGGGTGCGGGTAACTACACCTACCGCAAGGAATGGAGAGAAAAGGGCAAGGGCTCATTTCTTACCCATGCCAGTGCCATTCGTTTGCTGGTTCATCCACTTTTTAGCGGAACAACCAAGCAGTCAAAAGAAGTGCCCAACCTTAGGTTCAGAAAACTGGGAGTCGGGCAGGAGAATAAAAGCATAAGAATTACTGGTAAAATCGAGTCTGAAATACCCACAATCGCTATGATCGCCTACAATGATCGGGAAAATAAAAACCAGCGCGGATACATGGTCAGCAACGATTATGATGCCACCACCTGGGTCTCGGTCATAAGTCCGCAAAATGAATTCAATATTCAAATAGAAGACTTGAGAGATGGAAACCACCAGATTCGATTGGTCTGCGTTCACGCAAACGGTGCAACTACCACGAAGCGTCTTCACTATGCAATCGACCAAGGCGTTGCGGATTTTGAAAGGGCTAACAAAGAAATCGCCAATATATTAGCAAACTAGAGACAACACTTTGAAGGAAGGAGATTATTAATGGTTCGAACAGCTCAGTTTTTATTTGTTTTTTTATGCTTTTATTTCGCTACTGTTTCAGCAGAGCAAAAGAGCGAAATCAATGTTTCTTATGGACCTCATGCACGAAATGTTTTGGATGTTTACTGGGATACCGAGTATGAGAATGCACCCATAGTTTTTACTATCCATGGGGGTGGCTTTCGATTTGGAGACAAATCTTATTGCAACGCAGATATGCGGAAACTTTATGCTGATCATGGTTGTGTGGTGGTTTCGCCTAACTATCGGTTAGCCAAGGAAAGGACTCAGGAAACTGTAATCCGATGTGCCATGGATGCCGCAATGGCAGTTGCCCATATTCAGGCAAATGCCGGAAAATACGGAGGAGATCCCAAAAGAATTCTTTCCACTGGCTCTTCCGCAGGGGGTTTTATCAGTGCTTGGATTGCTTACCAAAAAGATTGGCAATGGCCAGAAGTTGCCAAACATAAGCCCCAAAAATTAAATATCATCGGTTGGTTTGGTGACAGTCCGTTCCTTCCTGCACAGTTTGTTAATCAGATAAGCGGTAGTGGTCCACCTGCTTTTTTTATTTATGGCGGGAAGAAGGAGCATCCTGGCACTCCCACTTCTCAAGGATATGATATTCGAGAAGCTTTTAATCAGAATAAGATTTGGAATAAAATGGTTCATGTCGATTACTGGGGACATGTGCCGGCTCGTCGTTTCCTATTTAGTCCCAAAACCCGAGACACGAATGTATTCAATGCCTACGATGAATTTCTAAAGATGATTCTTAATAAAAAAGAAGAGGCTAAGAGTGGTGAGATCATCACAGTAAGTAGGACTTAGAAAAGTTTTTCGGGCAGGTAAATCTGGATCCGTAAAAAGAGTTCTTTTATAATTCTTTACTTTCAACTCGTCTCAACTGCCTTGCTTCGGGTAGTGGTAGAATGAAAATGTTTCGACGCCTTTTATCTATTCTTGCACTACTCGCTGTTTTTTCCTCAGCTAGCTTGCCTGTTGCCGTTCTTCAGTTTGGTGTCTGGGTGAAAATGATGGATGGATTTTATGAGCAAACCGGATCTTTTTCCAATGCGGTTGAATGGACTTTCAACGGAGAGCATCGTTGCGATGGTTGCGAACTAGTCGCTTCTCTTGGTGGCACAGCAAGTGAAGTGGTGGCATCTTCTTTCTCGCAATCTTTGGATTTGAAAATAGCTCCCTCTGAACTTTCGATGATCATC
>JAYNJW010000110.1:0-3325 GCA_038110535.1 Opitutia bacterium
ATCATCAAATTCGTCACATCGTCTGCCTGAAGTTCAAAAATGAGGCACCACCTGATCAAGTGTCAGAGATAGAGAAAAAATTTCCCGCTCTTCAACAAGCGATCCCTGGAATCGTATCCATTGAGTGGGGCACAAATAACAGCCCAGAAGGTCTTAATAAAGACTTCAGTCATTGTTTTATCGTTACTTTTGAGAATGAGGAAGCACGCACCACTTACTTGCCCCACCCTGATCACCAAGCCTTCGTGGATTTCCTCAAACCCCTGCTCGAAGATGTCTTTGTAATTGATTTCAATTTATGAAAACTAAAAGCCTCCTGCTAGTTGCTTACATCGGCCTCATTTCTTGCCTCAGTGCGAAAATTTCAACGCCAGCCATTTTTGGAAACAATATGGTATTGCAACAAAATCATCCCTGCCCGGTTTGGGGGAATGCGGAACCTCATTCATCCGTCTCTATCAAGTTTGCTGGAAAGACTTACAAAACCAATTCTGACAAAGAAGGGAACTGGAACATAACGCTCGATCCTCTTCCTGCATCAAGCAGTCCGCTGGAAATGTTCATTATTGGAGGACAAATTATGGAAATCGATACGCCTGGGGCAAACTTGGTAGAACTCGCGAAAAAGCATCCAGGATCCATCCTCTATGACAACATTTTGATTGGAGAAGTATGGCTGTGTTCTGGTCAGTCAAATATGGGATGGAAGGTAAACTCCTCGGATGATAGTGACCTGGAATCTCTCTCCTCAAACTATCCAAATTTGCGTTTGATCACCATCCCCCAAAATGGCACTCAGAAACCTCAAAAAAACTTCCAGAGTTCCTGGGAAATCTCATCGCCTCAATCTGCCTCATCTTTTTCTGCGGTTGGCTATTTCTTTGGTCGCCGCTTACATCAAATTCTCCAAGTCCCGGTTGGATTAATTAACAATGCCTGGGGCGGGTCTGCCTGTGAGGCATGGATTCCGAGGAACCGTCTCCAACAATGCAAAGTGGCACAACCCTATCTGGAGGAATGGCAGGCAAAAGAAAAAAATTATGACTACGAAAGCCAACTGAATGATTACAAACAGAAGTTAGCAAAATGGGAATCAGACAACAAGCAAGGTAACGCGAAAGGCCAGAGACCAAGAGTGCCTCGCAATCAGATGACAGGTCAGCACCGTCCTGCTAATTTATACAACGGTGTTCTTTATCCACTCATCGGATACGGAATAAAAGGAGCCATCTGGTATCAGGGAGAAAGTAATGCAGGGAGGGCTCATGCATATCGTGAAATTTTCCCTTTGATGATTCAGTCTTGGAGGCAAGCATGGAATCAAGGAGATTTCCCGTTTTACTGGACTCAGTTGTCAGATTTTAGAAACGAAGTTGATATACCGGGGGATTCAAGTTGGGCGGAATTGAGAGAGTCCCAAACCCTGACCCTCAAAAAAGTTAGTAATGCGGGAGAAGCGGTGATCATTGACGCAGGCGAAGGACGCGATATTCATCCGCGCAACAAGCAAATCGTGGCCAACCGTTTACTTAGGCATGCTCTGGCTAATCAATACGGGCACAAGATACCCCATCAAAGCCCGCTATACAAATCCCACGAAATTAAGGAAAGCAAAGTCCAGATTGCCTTCGACCATGTCGGTGGTGGTTTGTACTGCTTTGATATAAAGTCCCCCGTTGGTTTTGCCATATGCGGAGCTGATCAAAAGTTTGTCTGGGCGGAAGCAAAACTGATCGGGAAAGATAGAGTAGAAGTTTGGTCAGAATCTATTCCATCACCTGTAGCCGTTCGTTATGCTTGGTCAGACAATCCTGTTTGTAATCTCTACCGAAAGGACGGAGCAGTCACCCTGCCCGTTACTCCCTTTCGTACGGATGATTTTACTTTATCCACGATTGGAAAATAAAGACTTGTGAGCGAAAGATTTTTTCAGTTCGTCACTTTCCTTATCAGCAGTCTCGTACTGCAGGCTTCCGATAGCTTGCTTTATGAAATTGAATCCCTAGGCACTCTCACCCAAGTGCCCAAGATGCACTTAGCAAAAGGAAGCAAAACGACAAATAACCCCAGAGCCATTTATTTTGATACCCTACCCTACGAAGGTAAAAATACTCGTTCGTATGCTTGGTTAGGCTTACCTAGAAAGACAGCAGGGAAAGTACCGGGAGTTATTCTCGTCCATGGAGGTGGAGGTACTGCCTACAAAGAGTGGGTTCAACATTGGAATAGAAATGGATTTGCTGCCATCAGTATTGCAGTCGAGGGGCAAACAGATCGTAAAATTTCTAAGGAAGGGCAAAAGAAGGCTTGGGAGAAACATCCGTGGGCAGGTCCCTCACGGGTGGGAGTTTTTGGAGACTCCAATAAAGAGTTAAAGAACCAGTGGATGTATCATGCTGTCTCCCAGACGATTCTTGCAAATTCCCTGCTGCGTTCCTTACCTGAGGTAGAGGATGAGCAAGTCGGTTTAATGGGAGTTTCCTGGGGTGGGATCATCAGCTCCATCGTTTTGGGTATTGATCAACGCTTCGCCTTTACCATCCCCGTTTATGGATGCGGTTACTTAAATGAAGCTGACAATCACTACAAACCCGCTTTGTCTAATAACCATGCTTACCTAAAGGGATGGGAAGCTGGTCATCGTCTTAGCCTTGCAACCATGCCGGTGCTTTGGCTTTCCTGGCCAGGAGACAAACACTTCCCCATGGAAATTCTGAAGAAATCTTATGATCAATGTGGCTCTAAAAATATGGTTTCTTTAGTACCCGATATGGGGCACGGACATGGTCCAGCCTGGTCACGCCCGGAAAGTTATGCCTTTGCTAAATCGGTTCTGGAAAATGGTAAACTATGGTGCGAAAGACTGGAGTCTGGAGTTCTCCAAAATCAATTATTTGCTAAATTCAAAACCGATCGAGAGTTAGATGCTGCAACGCTTTTACATTCAACAGATGATGGATACACCGGGCATCGAAAATGGACAGAGATCCCTATTCGATTACGAAAAAAAGATGGTATTTGGCTGACGGACTGGCCACTACCGGAAAGCACAACCGGTTGGTTTATCAATGTGGAAGCAGATGGATTGATCGTAAGTTCCGACTACCACTCTGGGTCTTAGACATCCTTATAGATTAGTCTATGGAGCAAGGGAGGAGGGCTCCATCCTTCATCCCATGGATTACTTTTTTGTCTGCCGGGCAAAAAGTAGCCAGAGCTCCGGTCAAATAGGCTTTTCCATCATTGAGAAAATAATAAGGAGATAAACGAAGCCTTCCTTTCATTGGCTCAATCATCCCACCTTCATTATACACCGGATGACTCA
>JAYNJW010000111.1:0-3287 GCA_038110535.1 Opitutia bacterium
AGGCGGCATTTCGCGAGGCAATAGTGAAAACGATCCGTGATTTTGCCAAAAAGAATTTTGAAGCCGGAGATATTCGCGGAGGTATCGTTGCGGCCATCAGTGTCAAAGTGCAGGAGCCTGTTTTTGAGTCGCAGACCAAAACAAAGCTTGGATCACTTACAGTATCACCCGATGGCGAAACGATCCGTACTTTTGTGGGTAACTTCCTTAAAGAAAAGCTGGATAATTATTTACACAAACATCCGGAAACTGCTGATGCTCTGCAGGAAAAAATTCAACGCAGTGAGCGTGAGCGCAAAGAATTAAAAGGCATCCAGAAAATTGCCCGTGAGCGGGCAAAAAAAAGCAAAGTTCATAACCGGAAGTTACGCGATTGCCGTATTCATTTATCGAGTAAGCACAAAGAGAAATTTAAAAGCACCCTTTTTATTACTGAGGGTGATTCCGCGAGTGGATCCATTACCAAAGCCAGGGATGTCCAATTTCAGGGAGTGTTCAGTCTCAAAGGTAAACCTCTCAACACCTTTGGTCTGACCCGCAAAGTGGTCTATGAGAATGAGGAGTTTAATTTGATTCAGGCTGCACTGGGGATTGAAGAAGATCTCGAGGACCTGCGCTACAATCAAGTGGTTATAGCCACCGATGCAGATGTGGATGGTATGCATATCCGCTTGCTTCTGATTACTTTTTTTCTGCAATTTTTCCCCGAACTGATCCGGCAGGGACATTTATTTGTTCTGCAAACACCCTTATTCCGGGTGCGTAATAAAAAAACTACCCTATATTGCTACGACGATACCGAGCGGGATGCCGCAATTAAGACTTTGGGCCGTAATCCTGAAATTACTAGATTCAAGGGACTGGGCGAAATCTCGCCAGATGAATTTAAACATTTTATTGGCGATGATATCCGTCTCGATCCGGTAAAGATCGATGCAAATGAGTCGATCAAGGAAATGCTCAAGTTTTTCATGGGTAAAAATACACCCACACGTCAGGAATATATCATTCGTAATCTTCGGTTTGAGCATGACCTGGTCGATGAAGAAGAATTAGAAACCGAAGAGACTGAGCAACTAGACTCATCTGCTGAGAGAAAAACTGTAAAAGCTAACGAGGAAGTCGTTGAGACTGCCGCTGCTTAATTGGCTAATCCATGAGTTCCGAGCAGATTAATTCCAACGAGGACTCAAAAAATTCTGCTGAAGCGGAAGAGGAATCTGTAGAAGAAGTTACTGCTGTAGAAGAGAGCAATCGCCGATTTGACCCTGAGGCTTTGGCTCTTGATGGACCAAGCAGAGGGGATGATGATGCCATCTATGTGGATGATATGTATGGCGATTGGTTTCTTGACTATGCATCCTATGTAATATTGGAGCGAGCAGTCCCGCACGCAGATGATGGATTGAAGCCAGTGCAGCGTCGCATTCTCCACTCCATGAAGGAATTGGAGGATGGTCGTTACAATAAAGTGGCCAATGTTATTGGAAACACCATGAAGTATCATCCTCATGGGGATGCTTCAATAGGTGATGCAATTATTCAAATTGGGCAGAAGGATTTATTGATCGATACCCAGGGAAACTGGGGCAATGTTCTAACTGGAGATTCGGCCGCTGCCCCCCGCTATATTGAGGCACGACTTACACCCTTTGCCTTGGAAGTCATTTTCAGCCCAAAGGTTACCACCTGGGCATCTTCCTATGATGGGCGCAATAAAGAACCTGTAACTTTCCCAACCAAATTCCCCCTCCTTCTAGCTCAAGGTGCAGAAGGTATAGCGGTTGGTTTATCTACCAAGATATTACCTCATAATTTTCTTGAGATCATTGATTCAATGATCGACGCCTTACGTAATAATGCCATTGATCTTCTTCCTGACTTCCCGCAGGGGGGTATTGCGGACTGTACGGCATACAATGGTGGTTCCAGGGGTGGACGTATTCGGGTAAGGGCAAAAATTGAGATAATCAAAAAGCACCTTTTAAAAATTATTGAGATTCCGTTTGGAACTACCACTACAAGCCTGATCGATTCTGTGCTTGCAGCCAATGATAAGGGGAAAATTAAGATTTCCAAGATCGAGGATAATACCGCTGAGTTTGTCGAGATTATGGTGCATCTTCCTTCAACTGTTTCAGCAGATGAAGCTCTCCCAGCCCTCTATGCCTTTACCGATTGTGAGATCAGTTTAGCCCCTAATACCTGCGTAATTAAGGACAATCATCCTCAATTTCTTTCCGTCAATGACCTGATTAAATCCTCAGCTGATCAGACTCGGGAATTACTTCGTCAGGAACTGGAAATCAAGCTGGGGGAATTGAAGGAGAAGTGGCACTTTGCATCCCTCGAAAAAATCTTTATCGAGAAAAGAATTTACCGGGATATTGAAAAAGAAGAAACTTGGGAAGGCGTGATCTCTGCTGTGGATAAAGGACTGAAGCCCTATGTTAAAATCTTCCACCGGGCCATCACCCAAGACGATATTCTCAAACTGCTGGAAATAAGGATCAAAAGAATATCCAAGTATGATTCTTTCCGTGCGGATGAAGTGATCAAAGGATTTGAAGAGGAAATCAAAGAAGTGGAGGGCTATCTTGCCCAACTCACCCGCTATGCCATCCGTTATCTCAAGGAATTGAAAAAGAAGTATGGAAAAGGCAGGGAAAGAAAGACAGAGATTTGCCGCGAAGATGACGGCAGTCTTGCTCCGTTTGACCGGATTAATGCTGCTCAGGTTGTGGTGGCCAATGAAACTCTCTATATCAACCGAAAAGATGGTTTTGCGGGGTATGGTCTGAAAAAGGATGAGGCGATTGAGAGATGTTCAAATCTTGATGAGATCATTGTCTTTGGAAAAGACGGATTGATGAAGGTCATGAAAATCGCCGAGAAAATGTTCGTCGGAAAATCTCCTTTGCGGGTCAATGTTTTTCGGAGGGATGAAGAAAAGGTCTACAATATGGTTTACCGTGATGGTAAAAGTGGACGATTATATGCCAAGAAATTCAAGGTTGGTGGAGTAACCCGCGAAAAAGAGTACCCGCTATTCAAAACACATTCCAAATCTCGTATCTTTTTCTTTTCAGTTCATGACCATGAAAAGAAAAACAGTAGGATCCTGGTGCATCTGGATCCTGAATTAAAAAGGGTGAAAGAAATGGTTATTGAGTTCGATTTTGCCTGGCTTGATATTCAGGGCCGGGGAGCTAAGGGAAGTACGCTTACCTCTCATAAAGTTGACCGTGTGGTCAATGCACCAAAAGAAAATGGTGAGGATGAATCTA
>JAYNJW010000112.1:0-3245 GCA_038110535.1 Opitutia bacterium
CCAAAGTGTGGTCAAGCATGGTCCCTTTTTGTCCGGGTTCCGGGGTGCTTTCGAGCTTTTTTAAAAGATAGGCAAATTCCTCGGCAAACCATGTGTTGATGCGGATGAGTTTGTCGTAGGCATTCTTATTCTTGTCGGGTTCGTGGGACAAGGTGTGGTGCGGGTCCTCAATATCTAGCCAGTTCATTTTTGCCTGCCCTACGGATTTAGTAAATTGCAGGGTGGCCACTCGGGCAAAGTCATTGACCAGGGAGTTGACCAGCAGGTCAATTTGCAGGCGTCCAAGTTGGGGGATATCGTCGTTTTGATTACGCAAGCCTTCGGGAAGATCGGGCGGTGGTGAAGCCAAAATGGATCGGGTGGAATCCCTCGCATAATTTCGATCCATGCGATCCACCAGATTTGCATGTTCGATCAAAAGCTTGCGGTCGGATTCCGCCAATTGATTGGCCACTTTCCTGAAATCTTCCTTTAAATCTCCGAGGATAGAGCGTACCTCTTTCTTTTCTTGGGTATTACCATAGAGTTTTCGGTAAGCTTCATAGGGGTCGCTCAAAGGTGTGACGGGCTGGTTGGGACCATCATAAGACATACGGGTCCAGGGATCTGCTGAATCCTTTACGCCAACACCGAAATGCAAGGCACCAAAGCGGGTGCGGGTATGCTCTTGGGACTGCAAGTGACGGGAGATCTCACGATCAATCGATATTCCTTTGGGCCAACCTGCGGGAGTGCCTCCGCCCCCCATTACATTCCCTGGAAAAAGCTCGATGCCGGTGAGTAGGCAGCTCATTCCCCTCATGTGACTGTCCCCATCTCCCTTGACCTTATTGTGAAGGTTTCGAAGGATGAGCAATTTGTCGTGAAAAGGCTCCAAAGGTTTGAGAATGGTTTTGTGCTCGAAATCCTCGCCAATTCTTTCGGGCCAAAAATGCTCTGGAATGGTACCGTTGGGACTGAACATGATCACCAGTCTTTGCTTAGGGAGACTCTTGCCACTCGATTCCGCAAAGAGAGAATTTGCCTGGGAGAGAATGGGCAGAGATAAGGCGGAAAGGCCAATTCTTTTGAGGGCGTCCCTGCGGTTGATCGGATCCAGGTTCATCTGAGGATTAGTTCTTCCACGGTATGCAATCCATGGCTGCCTGGTAACCAAGTTGCCAATACAAGTCAGGAATGCTCAGCTGGTCGTTTTTCAATTTCTTCGAAAGCCCGTTTGTTTCTACTCTATCGAAACTGGATGGAGGTTGTTTGGCAAGATACTTGAGTAGTTCATTGACAAAAGATTTTGCGGGTCTGGAACTGTTTAGGGCATGTTCGAGCAGGTCTTTGGGGTCTTGAAATTTTCTTTGGACTCCGGAACTGTCCATATAATCGACCTTTAAGTCAATAGGCTTGCCGAGGATAAGGGAGCGGTTTCTTCCGGAGGCGTCATAACCTTCCAAAACAAATCCGGTCGGGTTGATCAAGTCGTGACAGCTCATGCAATTCGCGGACTTGGTTAGTTCTTCAACCTTTTGCCTCATGGTCCAGGATGGGTCAAAATCTGCGTTACTGAAGGAGACCGCTTCGGCGGGGGGGCGAAGGGAGCGCCCCAAGATTCTTCGACTGGTGAAGATGCCCCGGTGAATGGGCGAACTCTCCTCCGGGTAGGAATGGCTTGCCAGAACATAGGGATGCGTATGCAGACCTTCACGGCCAAGAAGGGAAGAAGCCATCTCCTTAAAACTGCTCTGATTGCGATCCCAAGTTGAGTCAACACCGTAAAAATCCGCCATTCTTTGATTCAGGTGAATCTTGTTCATACTGAGGAAGGATTGCCAGGTGCCCTTTTCCTTCCAGATATTCTTCTCCACCCAAATCATCAGGGATCTGCGTAAATCAAGAGCGAGGGTTGGAGAGAAATTCGGGTATAGTTTTGTACTGAGACTGGGCAATTCCTTGTTTCTCATATCCAGCCATTCAATCATGAAATCGTTGTACTTGGCGGCGGAGCGGGGGTCATTAAGCATGATCCTGGCAAGGTCTTGTGCTTGTTTCGGGTTGCTCAACTGCCCACGTTCTATTCTTTGATGCATGGCTACGCCGGGGACCGAGTCCCAAAGGTAGAGGGCTAACTTGGCGGCTAATACATAGGGATCCGCATCTTTTTTGGCGAAGGTTTGCAATTCCGGATAAAGAAACCGGGGTGACTTCAGGGTGCGAAGAACCACTTTCTCGACCGAGGTCTGCCAAGGTACTCCCTCGGTAAATTTGGAGTGCACATAATCATCCAATTCCTTACCGGAGAGTTTTTCGCGAAAAGCAAGACGAACAAAATTTTCGCATATGGATATAACCTTTTCTTTCTTTTTTTCGTCTTCCTTGATGTGATTGATCATTTGACCGGCAAATTTCTCACCGGCGTATTTGGCTGCTTCGAGGGCGGCAAAAGTAATGGCTTCGTCCCAGGAGGAGTCTACTCGCAAGCCCCTGTCATATCCGTGGGAAGCATCGTCCGGAGGCAGATTTTGCTGGGGTACAAAGGAAGGAGCGACATTTTGGTTGAAAAAATATTCACGAGGTATGATTTCCCTTTCCCCAAGCGGTGTTTTCCAGCTCAGTTCGATCGATGCGTTCGGATCGTTGAATTTGTAAAAAGATAATTTAATGGGGTAGGGACGGCCACCGAGCAAATATACTTTTGTATTTTTCTCATCCAAGGAACTCTTGCCGACTTTTGCATCTATACGATGAGAACCGCCTCGGGAATTAATAGAGAATTGAAATCCGTTGCTGGATTGGACATAGAAGTCGTACCAGCCCGATTCTCTGGGAAAAATGGAACCCTCCCAGTAAACGGAAAATTTTTGAGGATCCAGACCATCGAAGGGGGCGGATTGGCCAAAATTAAAGTGAATCGTGGGATCAATTCGTTCCGCAACTTTCTCCTTTCTTTTGTTCATTCCTTCCGCTTTGAAATATTGACCTTTCAGTCCATTTTCACTGGTTCCCAAAACCGGTTGACCCTCAAACTGAGAAAAGAGGTCGGCAACGGACTGCCTAAATTGACGGTTGGTCAGGCGGGAAAGGTGAATCTTTTCTTTTTTTGAAAATAATTCAGGCTTTAGATAGAAGCTTTCGTAAATATATCTTGAGATGATTTCAGCTTCCTTTCCGATGACCAATTTCGGGTCATAATCAGGCATGATCTCATCCACATAGTTGATAAGTTTGCTAAGGGGCCAGTCACCTAAGAGAGGTTT
>JAYNJW010000113.1:0-3160 GCA_038110535.1 Opitutia bacterium
AGATGGTAGGCGATCTCTTTTGAAGCGCCGGAAGCATTTCCGGCGCTTTTGTTTTGGGGCGTTTTGCTTATTAATTCTAATAATCCCAAGCCTTTATTTTAATCGATTTACTTGAGCGATTTTTCAAATTATTCGGCAACCGGAACCCACTCTTCAGATGAATGGTTAAAGGTGTGCCAAGAACTACTTCGTGCGTCGTAAGCATTTACATTATTACCAACAAAATAGTAGTAGAACCAACTATCGGTCGAAGAGTTGTAAATCCATGGAAATGAACCGTTCCATGTCCATGAATTGAGATAAAGGTTATCTTTAAATTGAGGTGATGAATTAGACAAAAAGCTACTAGGTGTGAAATTAAAATTTGTAGAAGTAATAGTGCTCTCGCGGTAAACAGTTTTCATAGGATATTCCCATGTGTTATGTTCTTGGGTCCTGAGATTAGTGTTTTTCTCTGACCAAGAACTTGTTGTACGGGTTGAAATGGACTTATATCTACCGAAGCCCTTAACATAGTATTCTGTTCTCTCGGCCGTAACTGTAAAAGAAGGTATCTCAACTAAAATAGCATCGCCTTCGAATGATACAATTGCATCAAAATATTCATAGGATTGAGAGATTAGGCTTTTAATCTTTGCCGCCTGAAAATTCCCCCAGATTGTAGATATTGTCTCGGTGCCATGAAACTCATACTCAAATAAATGAGTTAAAATACCTGTAATTGATACATTTTCAGAGATATCAAGTTTCAACATCTCAGAAGCCATGATTTCCCACTGTTCGCCTATTTCCAAAAAAGCTTTTGTGGGTTCCGAGCCAATAACTGATATAAGACTTTGACCACTCAAGTCATTAGTATATTCACTGGAACTCTTAATTGCCCAATCATCCGCATATACTATGTATGACACATCTTGAATTGGAAAACCATTGTTATCGTAACTTGTTTCAGTGAATTTAACTGTATCTAAAGCGGTTCCATTGAACTTTCTTTTATCTACAATTTCCTTTATTTCACTTTTGTTTACAGGAGAATCGTTATTGGTTATTTCAATTACTGAAAATTGTTTAAATTGGTTTAGCTCAAACTCAGGACTATTTAAAAAAGGGTTTTCGTAGGTTTCTACTCCAAATAACCTGATATTAAAAAGTAGGATAATTTTAATTTTTAAATGTTTCACATACTAAGAGTTAAATTCAGCAGATTTGCAGTCAATATTTTTGAGTTGCCCAAAGTAATATTCAACAGATGAATTTGGCTGGATTTGTTTTGTTAGTCTGGAATGATCTATTTTAAGAAAAGTGAGAACTTTCAGCATCCAAAAGAAAAAATATTTACTTTCAAGTGAGGCTCAGCCAAGTCCCTTGACTTCCCAGCCTGATCGGTATTTTCGACGAACAAAAGAGCTGGCTTGAGCATGGCCGGTAAATTCGAGTGTTGAAGCTTCCCATTTCAATTCCTCGCCCTTAAACCTCGATGCTATTCCCCCAAGAAGAATGGTTTCGGTTAGAGGACCTGCATAGTCGAAGTTGGCAGAGGGCAGAGGTTTTTTACCTAATGCTGCATCAATAAAATCGTGCCAGTGATTGGAACCCTGCACCACCGGTAACTTGATTTTTTCAAACTTCTTCTTTGGATACAGACTCGGCATACCTAGGTGAGGCAAAAGCATCACCCCTTCGGTCCCCACAATCACGGACCCCTGCCTAGGCAAAGGTTTTCCCTCCAATAAAGCGGTCACTCGGGATGGTGGTCGGGTAGCCCCATCGTACCAGGTTACCGGAAGCTGACTGCCCTCTGAATAGGGTGTCTTGGGGAAAAGATAATGAACCACCGCATCCACTGCCCAGTTGTGTTGGTTTGGTACAGGTCCTTCCGATCGTAAGGATATGGGATAAGTCAGCCCAAGTGCCTTGAAGGTTGGATCATAGATATGGCATCCCATATCCCCAAAAGTTCCTCCTCCATAATCCAGTCGCTTTCTCCAGTTCCCTGGGTGGTAGTATCCTTTGATGTAATCATGGTAAGGTGCCGGGCCGACCCATTGATCCCAATCAAGCTCGGAAGGAATTTGATCTTTGCGGTCAGGTCGTGGGTCTGGGTCTCCCCAAGTTTTATCACTAAAGGAATGAGCCTCCACCAGTTTTCCGATCATCCCATCGTGCACAATGCGCACGGCAGTACGGTATTCCTGGGTAGAATGGCATTGGATACCCATCTGGGTAACGATCTTATTCTTACGGGCATACTCCGTCAGGGCTCTGGACTCGGCCACTCCATGCGTCAGTGGTTTTTGTCCGTAGATATGAATCCCTTTTTGCATGGCAACCATAGCCTGGGAAGCATGCACATGGTCTGGTGTGGATACATTGGCGGTATCCAGAGAGTCCCCTTCCTTTTCAAGCATTTCCCTCCAGTCCGCGTAGACCTTGGCATCTTTATACTGTGCCTGTGTTTTCTGCCTTCTGCCTGGATCAATCTCTGCAATTGCACGGACGGTTATGCTCGGATGACTGGCAATGCTGCGTAGATCTCTTGCCGCCATACCCTGACCTCCAAAGCTGGCATGATTCAACCGGTTTGCAGGAGATGCAACTGCCCATGAGCTTTTCGCTACATAGGGAAATAAAATTGACGAGGAGGCAAGTCGTAGAAAAGAGCGTCGTGTATTCATCCAACTATGCAAAAGGAGAGAATCCTATCGGACAAGTTATAATTACATGCAACCTGATAAAAATATTTTTCACCTCTGATTCATGATCAGAGGATAATCAGAATACAAGATTTTGAACTATCCGCGGGATTTTCCGCCGGAAAGATTGACGGTGGTGCCGTGCAAATAGGAAGCCCGGTCAGATGCGAGATAGACAACCAAGTCCGCAACCTCTGAAAGTTTTCCACTCCGTCCCAAGGGGATAGAAGAAACACTTCCATATTTGGATCGTAATTCATCCACCGAAATTCCACGGGTGTAAGCGAGGGATTCCTCATAAGCGAGACTGCGCATACCAGTGGTCTCCATGATACCAGGAGCCACCCCGACCACACGGATGTTGGACTTGCCCAATTCCTTCGCCCAGGAACGGGTGAGGTTGTGGTTGGCCGCCTTGGTGGCTGCATAGACACTTTGTCCTTCGCTTCCTTCCTGTCCGGATTCGG
>JAYNJW010000114.1:0-3142 GCA_038110535.1 Opitutia bacterium
CACCACTGAGGGTTTTGGCCGGTTTATCAAAATCACTTTGCTGAAAGGCCAATCCAGCAAGAATTTTTTTTGCCCTAGCTTCCAGGTTATAACCATCCAATTCAGCGAAGCGTTCAAGTGCATGAGCTCTTTCCGGTGAGTCATCGGTGGAGGTTCGAAGTGTTTGAATAACCTTTTCAAGATCCCCGGAAATCGCAGTGGCCAGTTCGAGGACGGTTTCATCTCCAGTTGGGGCACTCTCCTGAGGGAGGTAGCCAATACGGATATTTCTTTCCCATTCGATCAATCCCTCATCTTCCTGGTTTTTTCCGAGAAGGATAGAAAAGAGAGTGGTTTTGCCGGCTCCATTGGCCCCGACCAAGCCCATTCGCTCTCCCCGGGCGACCCGCAAGGAAATCTCTTTGAAGAGTATTTTGGGCCCGTACCGTTTGCTTATGTTGGATAGAATGAGCATAAAACAAAATGCAGACAGATTTGCAGGTATGAAGAATTTGGCAAAGCAAATGGCAATTCTTACAACACCAGATTTCTTAAAAGATAAGCATTAGTTTTGCGGGCATCTCTTTAGCTGATAGGATAATTTTTTTTAAATTAAGCAAACCAATCATGGATCATCCTGAAAAAAGTCTCTCCCATAATACCACTCAGATTTGGTGGCTCCGGGCTGTTTGTCTCAGCGTCATGGTGATTTTGCTGGTTGGTGGTATCACGCGGCTGACTGGCTCTGGGCTATCAATGGTGGATTGGCGTCCAGTTTCTGGAATCCTTCCCCCCATCGGCGAGCAGGCATGGGGCGATGAGTTTTCCCAATACCAACAATCTCCTCAGTACAAGCTGGTCAACAAAGGGATGTCATTGGATGAATTTAAATATATCTTTTTCTGGGAGTATTTACATCGAGTATTAGGCCGGGTCGTAGGTCTTATTTGCTTAGTGCCATTCCTGTTGTTTTTACTAAAGGGGAAGCTTTCTGGTTCCCTTAAAAAGAAGGGGGCATTACTCGTTTTTCTGGTTTGTGCACAGGGACTGATGGGTTGGTACATGGTAAAGAGTGGATTGGTAAAAGATCCGGAGGTTAGCCATTTCCGCTTGGCTGCACACTTGAGCCTCGCCTTTGCGATCTTTGGACTGGCTTGGTGGACTTCGCTCGGTTTGATGCAAAAACCTTCGGGCAAATTATCCTTGCCGGGCAACAGTTTTAGAAAGTGGGCGATTGTTTTGGTTTCCGTTCTTTGTCTGCAAATTGTTTATGGTGCATTCACTTCAGGCATGAAGGCAGGATATGGGTTTAACACCTATCCATTGATGGGAGGGGAGTTGATGCCGGAGGCTCTCTTTTCAGCATCTCCTTTTTGGACGAATTTTGTATCCGATAAATTTTCTGTTCAGTTCATCCACCGGTGGATGGGTACATGTCTGGCAATTGGTGTATTATACTTCTGCTGGTATACGCTTAAATCTGGATATCTCAATGCCTGGCTTTCGAAATGGACTAAACGCACCGCCTTTTTTGTTGCTCTACAATTTGCTCTAGGTGTTGGGACACTTCTTTACATTAGCGATTACCCGGTCTTTCTTCCTTTGATTCACCAGTTTGTTGCTTTGTTTCTTTTTGCATCCCTGCTCGCCCTGATTCAGGGGTATGGATGGGCAGAAACAAAGCAATAATTACCTATCTCCCTTGGAGTGAACCCTGATGCATTAATCTTTTTTGTTGGAGAGTTTTCTCTCCTTTAAGACCGATAAGTTTACCAGTTGTCTGTGCGGAAAGGGGAGGCAGGTAGTCCTTCCTGATTGTAAAGGTTGGCCCGAATTGGACAGATGTAAAACGCGTATCGAACCGCAACCGGATTTTCTACCTGAGGGGATGATACCACAACTTGTTTTCCATCAATTATAGCATTAGCGGGGAACCATTGTTTGTCCTCACCGGCGATTTCAAACTCAGCAAGCTTCCCATTGGGCAAAGGCTTGGTCGGCTCAGTTCCCTTTTTCTCCCCCACCATTAATCCGCGACCGGTGTAGTTGAATGATAGCCGGATTTTATCTTTTTCGATCTCCTGTTTAGCTAAGAGTGGACCAGATGGAATGAGCTCTTTTTTCCCATAATTCTGGTGAAGAGCCCACTGGGCAAGCCTCCATCCAACATCCTGTTTATTACGTGGATGAATATCGCCAGGGTTATGAGCATCTGCCAAATCAATAATTACTGCCATCCCACTATTGGGAATGTCTAGCGCTTTGAACTGAGCTTCCCGTAGCGGCCCCCAGTTTTTTTCCCATGCATTTTTGTTTGGTTCTTCTTGTTGAAGAAGGTTTCCATGATCCCAGCTACACAATTGGGTCCAGTAAAAGGCAAGGTTGGGGTTTTGAAAAGCCTCACGCCAGCCATTTACCAGTGCATGCTTCTTTTGATAATAGCTTTCTCCTTCATCACCATTTGATTCCCCCTGGTACCATATGGCACCCCGCAAAGCAAAGGGAGTTAGGGGGTGAACCATGGAATTGTAGATCGCGGAAGGTGATGCTGCACCGATCTTCGAATCAGGTTTGTAGGAAGCGGCTTGATCTGCGAGACTCGAAAGTTCGGGTACGGACTTAAACCCAACGACTGTAGTCCATGGTTCAATCCGGGTGCCTCCCCAGTTCGACCCGATCAGCCCGACTGGAACATTGATTGCCTGCTGGATTCTCCGTCCGAAGGCGTATCCCACCGCACTAAACCTTGGAATCGATTGAGGCGAGCATACTGCCCACTCGCCTAGGCCTTTTCGTTGGGGAATAGGATGCACGGTATGGCCGGGTACATTAAATAGGCGGATGTTTTGATGGTTTGCACCGGCAATTTCCTCCTCAGCATTGAGTGATTGGTTAACCGCCCATTCCATATTGGACTGCCCGGAGCAGATCCAGACCTCTCCAACTAAAATATTTTCCAGTTTTATTTCATTAGTTCCTTGGATCACTAGGGTGGCGGGGGTGAAGGACGCACTAAGTTTATCCAGTTTCACCATCCACTCTCCTTTTTCATTAGTGGTGGCGTTTTTGTTCTGCCCGGCAAAACTTACCGATACTTTTTCTCCAGGTTCTCCCCATCCCCAAATGGGCACAGGCAGATCGCGTTGAAGGACCATGTTACTGC
>JAYNJW010000115.1:0-3127 GCA_038110535.1 Opitutia bacterium
TTTGCCCAAACCGAGGAACAGGCAAGCAGCATGATTGAGGAAAAAAGAATGGTACATTTTTGAATAGGCATATCATCAAATTGAACTCCTGTTCCCAATCAATCAATGGCGAAGTGTATACAATCCTTGTCTTTCCTCAGACAGTTTCTGTTTTTTTGGTATTCAACCAAACCAAATACCCCACGCTTACCTGACGCAATTCAACAGATTATTTACGCAATATTTTGCAATATAAGTTTGTCCATCCAATCAATCATCAGTGGGATTCTCAAAGAATCAATGCGAGGGGCTTACATGCCCTTCATTTCTTTTTGTTTATGATGACCTTCAAGCCAGCTCTTTTCATTTTTCTTGGACTTACCGTTCTTGGTAGCCACTCCTCATATGCGAACACGAAGAACGCACCAAGTTCCAAGGACAATACCACCCTGCTCTTCTACGGCAACTCCATGGTCGAACGACTGCTTGAACATGGGGAAATGGAAGCCCGCATGCAGATTGCCATGCCCAACAAGGGCCTGAAGATTCGCAGCCTTGCCTGGACCGGTGATGAGGTGGGGAACCGCTTACGGTTGGAGGGCTACCCCAAGCACATGAAAAACCTCATCCAGAAGTGGCCGGCCGATTTTCTTGTTTTGGGTTATGGAATGAACGAGGCATTCAGCGGTACGGAAGGACTCGCGGCATTCAAGCAAAGCTACCGAACCCACCTCAAGCAACTGGTCAAGACTCATCCGCGTTGCCGCTTTATTCTCTTATCCCCCACTGCTGCTCAGGACCCGCTCGAACAAGTAAACGAAGACCTAGAGAATTACAGCCAAGCAATCGCTGATATCGCCCAGAAACAAAAAGCCCTTTTTATCGATTTATTCACCCTGACCAAGAGTTCATCCAAGCTCATTACTGAAAATGGAATTCATTTGAATGATGCGGGGAATCGCCTCATCGCTGAAAAAATCGCTTCCGAAATCCTTGCATTCCTAAAAGTGAATTCGCCCAGGCAAAGCAGCCCGAAACACCTCGAGCAGGTCAGGCTGGCGGCATCTGCGAAGCATGCCCGGGTGGCCGAGGTGGTACGTCCCAAAAATTCAGTGGTCTATTTTGGAGTACGGGCGAGACCCTTTGAATACGACGGCGAAATGCCCCGTTACCACCGTATGATCGAGCTTTCTGAAAACGGGCTCCACCAGATCGCAGCCAATCCAAAATTATCCTTTTCTGACCTCGCACCCCCGGCCCTTGAACCCATGCCTCCGGGAAAAGGACGGGATGATGGTCCACGCACCGGAATCCTTAAGCCCTCTTCTGAAGCCATGGCGGAATTTACGGTGGCCGAAGGTTATCAGGTAAACCTATTTGCCTCCGAGGAAGATTTCCCTGAACTGCGCAATCCCGTACAGATTGCCTTTGATGCACGGGGCAGGCTGTGGGTGGCAACCATGCCCTCCTTTCCCCATACCGTGCCGGGACTGTCTCCGCCTGATAAAATCATCATTCTCGAAGATACCGATCGTGATGGCAAAGCGGACAAATGCACCACCTTTGCGGAAAACTTGGACGCCCTGGACGGTATCGCCTTTCATCACCTCGGGGTAATCGTATCTGAACAACCTCGTCTTTGGTTGATGATTGATGAGGATGGAGATGACCGGGCGGATTCCCGCCGTGAACTGTTGCGGGGCATTGATGTTTCCGACTCGCACCATGGTGGCATGGTCGCGACCGACCCTCATGGAGACATTATCTTCAGCGATGGTGTTTTTCACCGATCCCAACTGGAAACTCCTTTCGGCGTGCACCGTGGGATTGACTCCACCACCTATCGGCTCAATCCAGCCAATGGCAGGATCAATACCGAGTGGCAACACACCACCCCCAATCCATGGAACGTCACTTTCGACCGGTGGGGAAATATTTTTCAGATCTATGGGGACGGGGACGTCTACGACGGAAGCTCCCTTATTTGGACACCCCTTGGTGGATATATGCCCTATGCATACGGACGGATCACCAGTTATGGAAAAGGCTGCGGCACCGTTTCTGTTTCCAGTCCTAACTTCCCGGACAAATATCAGAATGGATTGGTCTCCGCATCTTTGCTCGGGAGCTATGCAGTCAACTTAACCACACTCGATTCCGATCGTGGAATGATGAAACAAAAAAGTTACGAGACCATCCTGAGCTCACCTAATGCCGCCTTCCGACCCACGGATGTTGAGTTTGGGATGGATGGTGCCCTTTACATCTCCGATTTCTCCAGCCCCATCATCGGGCATGCCCAGCATCCGATGCGGGACCCTCACTGGGATCATGATTATGGGCGCATCTGGAGAGTGGTGCATACCCATAAACCATTGGTTAAGGATTGGCCGAAAATTGCGGGAACCTCGCTCCAAAAATTGTGCCCACTGTTGATGCACCCTCAAAACCTAGTCCGCCATCATGCAAGAATCGAGATTCGAAAATCAGGAAAAAAAGCGATTCAAGCAATCGATACTTGGCTTGCAACTTTGGACCAAACCTCGCCTGACTTCGATCAGGCAGCCCTAGAAGCCATCTTTGTTCTCGAAGGGTTTAAGGAAGTTAGGCCCCAACTGATCGAACATCTTTCCAAATCCAGTTCCCCCATGTTTCGGGGTGCAGCTGCGCGGACCATTCGCTTGCAGGCGGATCGTCTCCCGCAGACCCATCAAATGCTTGCCATTATAGCCAGGGACCCTCATCCAAGAGTGCAGATCGAGGTGATTGATGCAGTCGCGCATTTACGCCCCCAATACCCTGAGATTGAACGCTGCCTCGATGGAATCTCATCCAACAACAACCATGTCAACGATTCCCTCAAATACCTGGATATGGGAACCAAGCCTCTCAAGGGAAGAAGCGTTCCCGTGCTTGAAGTTTCCCAGAAATCAAGACTGCTCCATTGGCTTTGGCACAAAGATTCCAATAAGACAGACCCGGTTGAGTACCAGGCAGATAAAAGCAAATTGCCAGGCGATGGGTTTTACCAAACCTTCGTTTATTCAGATTCCCAGCAACCGGCAACGATTGGAATCAATCATAAGAGCCTGGAGGTTTATTTGAACGGTATTCTCGAATTCAGGCAAAGCTCCCTTTGGAGTGGGGA
>JAYNJW010000116.1:0-3061 GCA_038110535.1 Opitutia bacterium
ACGGCTAAGCCTGAAAATCCGCAAGGTGGACGGTTCTGCTCTTGTCCGGGACAAATCAACAAACCTATGGCACTATGATGTGGAGAGGACTCCCTACACTGGTCGGGCAGTTGAGGAGTATGGCAACGGGTCCCCACGGGCGGAGGCACATTTCTTGGAAGGACAAAAAGATGGGATGGAAAGATTCTGGTATCCCAATGGTCAACTCAAAGAGGAAGGGCAATGGTTTAATAACCGAGCCAATGGATTAATGCGTCAATGGGATGAGAATGGTAAGCTATCCAAAGCCGTACGATACAAAAACGGCGACCTAATCGAGGTCTTGCGATAATAAGCTATTACCCTACTTGGTAAAATTCAGACCCCGAGGAAGCGGGACTTCTCCCAGCCATTCGGGGCGTTCGCAAAAGACCTCCCCCCAAGGCGTACTTATAACATCTTTGACGATAATTTGGTATGCCTTTTCCGGTTGTCCGTAGGAAAAGGTGAGCAAAATATCGCAGCGCTGGTTTGGTTTGTCCGTGTCATCAAAGTCTTTAATCAAAATTGGACCTCCTGCTCCCGATTCATCGGGACAGAAATAATACAATCGATCGGGGAAAGGGGTCTCAAAACGAAGCAGGACATCTGCCTGACCTGAGCCATTCCCAAGAATATTTTGGTTGTGTAACATATCAGAATCTTCCGGAGAATATCCAATCATAAATGCATTACCATGCGTTGATTTATCCAGCTTTAACCGGTAAGACAATTTACGATCAAAAAAGAGGGTGGAGGGATCGGTTTTGTTTTGATCGATCATACGATCACGCTTCACCTCAAAACGATTGTTTTCCCAGTGCACATCGAGAAGTATTTCGATCGCGAGCAGGCGAGTGGTTTCCCACTGAATTCCAAACCCTTTGGCCTCGCGAAGGATTGGATCAAAGGCGTTTCGCTGAACCATTTTGGGTGAATGATGGGCAATATGCCGCCATTGATCTCTCCAGGTGTGAGCAAAGGCAATTTTCCACTTTGCCTCATCCGTTTTCACACTAGCAGGGTAATCCAAAGTGTAAAATTGGATTAAATTTTGCCGCAGTTCATAATTTTCGATTCCGAATACAAGATTACGGAACTGTTCCTCTTCCAATGAAAAAATGGAACGCAGATAAAAATCGCTAAATTTATTTTGCCTAAAGGAGTCGAAAACTCTTCTGCCCAGTACCTCTTTAGGGTGAATTTGGGCATCTGCAGGCATGCCAATGGTACAAAGGAGAAAAAGTACGAGCAGATGTGAAAGTGGGCGCATCAAAAGTGAAAAGTACTGAATTTATCTAAGGCTACAAGCAATTTAGAAATTTGCCGTTCATGCTTCCAATTAAAGTACAGCCGATTAATAAAAAAATTAGAATTTAAAAGAACAAAAAAGGGTAGATAATCTGTGGCCATTATTCGTCCCGATTTCAAAAAGGATTGCATAACGCTTGCCTGCAGGGTCAAGAGTTAAGAAAACAGGGTCATGGCAAATCCTTATTTTTTTGGTTCGTTTTGTTTGATCTTTTTTTCAGTTTTTGGCCTAGGGTACGGGCAAAAGTCCCCCACGCCTGACCCAAAACGTGCATTAAAGCTTTCTCGAGTTGTCGCCGTTTCCTCCAATATTGAGCCTGCCCCGGATGCTGCCCGCTTCGGTATTGAGCGATTGTTGGACGGAAAATTGCCCAAGGATGGTTGGCGGTCCACTTGGACGGCATGGTATCAAAAAGATCCCGAAATCACTTTTGATCTCGGCGAGAAGAAGAGAATCGGGGCGATCCGTATTTATTTTCAGGCTTGGGTCCGCGAGGACGAACTGAAAAGTGTGGATGTAGCAGTTAGTCTGGATGGAGTTCAATTTCATCCATTTAATCGATACGGAGAGATCGTTACCTTGACCGAAAAAGGAACCTGGGTGGAGATGGACTTGCGGGCGGTTTATGCGAGGTACTTCCAAATTAAACCATCTTTCCAGGGCTGGGGGCATCAGTGGGGAGAAGTGGAATTTTGGGAACTGTCCAACTAGCCAACACCTTGAGCCTGGACAAGGTTTCCCTCTATTTTACTGCGGGCTTTCCTCTATGGTCGGTTTTGGTGGGTTTACTTGCCCTTTATCACCCCCAAATCTTTTTGTGGTACGGCTCCGATGCAATTACATGGGGGCTGTGTTTTATCATGCTGGGAATGGGAATGACCCTGAAACCACAAGATTTCGCCCAAGTCTTTAGGGTCCCACAAGTCATTGCGATGGGTGTAAGCCTCCAGTTTTTAATCATGCCAGCATGGAGTGCCTTGCTTGCCTGGATGCTCGCATTACCCCCTCAATTAGCGGTTGGGCTAATCCTGGTTGCCTGTTGTCCTGGCGGTACTGCATCTAATGTGGTGGTTTTTTTGGCCAAGGCACGGGTTGCCCTGTCAGTTAGTCTTACGCTCTGTTCGACGTTGGCTGCGGTATTGATTACTCCCTGGCTTACTTTTTTCTATGCAGGACATTATGTGCCCATTGATCCCTGGTCATTGCTTAAGAGCATATTGGTGATTGTTTTGATTCCGCTCGGTTTTGGTGCCTTTCTCAACACTTGGCATCCTCGGATCACTGGTAGGGTGGCTGCCTTTTCGCCGGTGGTTTCGGTCCTTTTCATTCTTTTGATCGTGGGATACATACTTGCCGCAAAAAGGAATACAATTCTGGAATATGGATGGACTCTGCTCATTGCCACGGGTCTGCTGCACTTGGGTGGCTTCTTTTTTGGCTATGTTGCCGCACGGTTTCTCGGGCAAAAAAAGCAAGAGTGCCAGACGGTATCAATAGAGGTAGGCATGCAGAACTCAGGGCTCGGCACGGCCTTGGCATCGAAACATTTTCCGGCGATGCCCATGGCCCCCGCACCTTGCGCAATGAGTGCTATTCTGCATTGTCTGATCGGAAGTCTCTTGGCATCGCTGTGGGCAAGATCGAATAGCAAAGTTGATGATGCGAGTGAGACGACCTCCCCGGAAAATATCCAATGAAAGAAAATTCGGAGAATAACTCTTCTCCCTTTCT
>JAYNJW010000117.1:0-2947 GCA_038110535.1 Opitutia bacterium
CTTTGTCATGAAAGTAGCATCATCCATTAAGACTCTCAAAAACCGTCACCCCGATTGCAAAGTAGTACGCCGTAAAGGTCGTCTCTATGTAATTAACAAAACCAACCCGCGCTTCAAAGCACGCCAAGGTTAATCTCTTATTACTTTTACAGATGAAGAAAGATATTCATCCGACTCTGAATCCCGTCACCTTTGTGGATGTTTCTACGGGCAAGAAGTTCAACACCGTTTCCACAGCCAGTTCCAAGAAAACTGAAAATGTGGATGGTATCGACCGCCATGTTCTCGTTCGCGACATCACTATGGATTCCCACCCAGCCTTCACTGGGGAGAAACGTTTTGTGGATACCGCTGGACGGGTAGAGAAGTTTCAATCGAAGTTTTCTCGCAAGCGTTCATAGTTCTTCTGTCCCATTGGCTCGGGTTATTGAGCCAAAATATTACTATTGCCATAACCTGATCAGGTGTGGATTTTGGCATTTATCCGATTTGCCTCTCTAGTATTTCTTCTCACCTTCCCCTTGTTTGCGGGCGAACCCGTGCGGACATGGACAAGTTCCGACGGTCGTACACTAGAGGCACAATTTATTGAATCGGCGGATGGCAAGGTGACCATCAAGATGGGGAGTCGGCAGTTTACTTTGCCACTCACTCGTTTTTCTCAAGCAGACCAGGCTTATGTGGCCGGGCTTTCGAAACAAGCCAATCCTGTGTATGTGCCAGTTACCAAAGCGGAACCACGGGATGCTCGTAAATTTTATTTAGAAAAAAAGACTGGGAGGGTTATTTGTTGGGAGGTGCAATCGTGGTGGACTTTTCCGGGGATATACAAATCAAAGCACCCACCACGGAAGGCACCGAAGAAAGATATGGGCCTGATTGGGAAGAACCCCAAAAAGAGCAGATCCTAACAGCTGGTTATGGTTTGCGAACGAGAGCAAATTCAAACATCCGTCTACTCCTGACCAATGGTACATTGATTACCCTTTCTCCTGAATCCCAGGCAAAGATCCTTACCTATTTTCAGGAGCCTATTACGGCGAGTGACCGAACATTTGAGCAAACCACTGCTGAGATTAGCCCATCTATGGTTAAGCTTGAGCTTAGCATGGGTGAGATGATCGTGGAAACCAAGAAGCTAAATAAATCTTCCAGTTTCGATATTCATAGCCCGGTAGCAGTTGCAGGAATCCGAGGGACTGCATTTCGTTTACGGGCAGATGATAATGGGCAAGCGCTCGATGTTATTCGAGGGCAGGTAGATTGCCAGCAGGGCAGGGGGCGGGTTACCTCTGTAATTGGTGGGCAAGCAAACACTGCAACTAAGGGAAGAATTTCAGACCCTGAGGATATCGCTGCCGATGCTGGGTCACAGATCGAGAAGGTTTGCGCTTCTCTGGGCAAAGAAGTGGGCGGGCGTACAGTGTCGGAACTTTCACAGGCTCATAATTCTGCGAATCCCCCCATGGATATTGAAATTGGGCCAGAAGGTTTTGAAGCCGCCCTGCGTGCAAAAATCCGCCGTCCTCGAGGAGAAATATTACAGCAAGATTACGATCGGGTGGGGAGTATTAATTCCATCAATTGGATTACTGGTGCTAACATTAAAGATATCCGCTTCGTTCAAAAATTAAGAAACTTGAAGCAAGTAACTTTTGTGGCTCAACCAATTTCTGATCTCAGTCCATTGTCAACTTGTACTCAACTATGGCTAGTTGATTTAGATAATTTGAGAAAAGTGACCAGCATCAAGCCTCTTGAAGGTATGACAAATTTGGAAAGTCTCAGACTAACTGGAGACATGGCAGCACTTAGAAAACCAGAACTTACTCTTAGCAAACTCCTCAGCCTGAAAACACTAAGGGTGAGTGTAATAGGTTTAAATTACAGCAATTTCATCTCAGATTTAAATCAACTTAATAAACTAACTGTATCACCCACTGCAGATTTCGCTGCCATTGCAAAGCAGAAAAATATCAAATCCCTTGAAGTTGTTTTCAGTCCCGAAACCATTGATCGTATGCCTAAATTGGAGATTTTCAGTAATTTTTCGCATTTAGAAAGACTCAAATTTCGGTTCCACCAATGTGAGAAAACTTTTACAGAGGGTGAGATTAATCAACTAAAGAACTTCCTTCCCAATGTTGAAGTAATAGTGAGCGAATAATAAACTGCACGTTATTTAGCAAAGGATGGCCCAGTGCATCTGCGGGGAGTAAAAAGGAAGCCAACTCATGTATCATGGAGCCATGAACAAGAGGGGAGGACAGAAGTTTTCCCTTCGGAAAGTAAAATTTGCTGGCTTTGTGATATCAAGTGCATGGTAAGAAGAAAGACATAGCTGACCAAAACCAAGCAACCAGTGCAATTAGGCTACAAGTTAACAAAGTAATTTTGGAAACTAATAAATTAAGGCAGATAGATTTGGGTAGGAGAAGTGGGTTATTATACTTCAGACCGACTCAAAAGGGGTAAAAAGATGACCATAAGCGTGCGAGAACCTGCGAAAACTCGGCCAAACACCTTTTTTAAAAAATAAAAATGATACCAAACGGAAGTGTTTTTCTCATCTAAATGGTAACAAAATTGTTATTAACAGGAGCCTGAATCGACTTGAATAAGTTACCTTAATTCTGGCTGTAGCCCTTTATTTTATTGGGTTTTGGATAATAATTGTCGGCTCGTTGAGCATCAATTAAAACAAAAGAAAAATTTTTCATTACTCTTGACGAAATCATCCTTTCACTATTTGTTGGAACTCTTTCCCTCAAATTCGAGGGGTGTTCTTTGAAAGTTATTTTGTGTGATCCAATGAACGGGTCACCGATCAATTTTTTTGAAAAACACACGAGTCGTTTTGACTCGAGCCGTGCGTTTATTCGCACAACTCTCTTGGAGAGTTTGATCCTGGCTCAGAGTGAACGCTGGCGGCATGGTTAAGACATGC
>JAYNJW010000118.1:0-2945 GCA_038110535.1 Opitutia bacterium
TGTGCTTAACTCAAAGAACTTACTATGACAGATTTAGAAAAAGCCGAAAAAGAAAACTATGACTCCTCTCAAATCCAAAAGTTAGAGGGACTAGAGGGAGTTCGTAAGAGACCTGACATGTATATCGGCGACACCAATGAGAGAGGCTTGCATCACTGTGTTTTTGAAATAGTGGATAATTCGATTGATGAGGCTCTCGCGGGATTCTGTAGCGAGATATCTGTCGTGCTTCATGTAGATGGATCTTGCACCATCCAAGATAACGGTCGCGGAATACCCGTGGATATGCACCCCAAGCATAATATGCCCGCATTGGAGCTGGTCCTCACAAATCTTCACGCGGGCGGGAAGTTTGGAAAAGGTGCCTACCAAGTTTCCGGAGGGCTGCACGGCGTGGGGGCGAAATGCGTCAATGCTGTTTCTGAGTGGTTTATTGCAGAAGTTAGAAGAGAAGGCAAGGTACACCAAATGGCATTCTCGAGGGGAAAAACCACGCAGGAATTACGAATCATTGGCGATGCATCTTCTACGGGAACAAAAGTAACCTTCATGCCAGATGATCAAATTTTTGAAGAGACCCGAGAATTTAAATTCGAACTTTTGGCCAAAAGACTCCGTGAATTGGCATTTTTGAACCCAGGAGTAAGAATTCATCTTGAGGATGAAAAAGGTTCAAGAAAAGAAAGCTTTCTCTTTGAAAACGGAATTTCCGAGTATGTAGAATACTTGAATAAAAACAAAATTTGCCTCATCAACCAACCCATCGCGTTTACCGGAGAAGCCCCTCCTGAGTCAGGCGATGGGTTAATTATGGTTGAGATCGCGATGATCTATAATGACTCGTTCAACGACCAGTTATATGCCTATGCAAACTCAATTCATAATATTGAAGGTGGAACTCACCTTTCTGGTTTCCGGACGGCCTTAACCCGCGTCATTAATTCCTATGCACGACAAAATGATCTATTGAAAGAAAAGGAACTTTCTTTGACTGGTGATGATGTACGAGAAGGTTTGACCGCAGTTGTCTCAGTAAAAGTCCCAGAACCAAGATTCGAGGGACAAACCAAAACAAAACTCTCGAATCGTGAAGTTGACGGAATTGTTCAAAAAATAGTTGGTGAAAAATTAAAACATTATTTTGAAATTACTCCGGAAGATGCAAAAACGATCGTGCTAAAAGTCATTCATGCTGCTCGTGCAAGAGAAGCTGCACGCAAAGCAAGGGAGACGGTAAGAAAAGGTGCACTTTCAGGAGGAGGGCTTCCTGGTAAACTTGCGGATTGTTCGGAAAAAGATCCATCATTAAGTGAATTGTATATAGTAGAGGGTGATTCTGCTGGTGGATCTGCAAAACAAGGAAGAGATCGCTTAACTCAGGCTATCCTGCCCTTAAGGGGAAAACTACTGAATGTAGAAAAAGCCAGATTGGATAAGGTGCTGAATAACGCCGAAATTAGAAGCCTCATCACTGCGGTTGGAACTGGCATTGGTGATCATGAGGGCGAGGGTGCCTTCGATGCCAGCAAGGCAAGATACCACAAAATCATAATAATGACCGATGCAGATGTTGATGGTGCACATATAAGAACGCTCCTTTTGACATTTATTTTTAGACAAATGAGAGGTCTAATTGAAAATGGTTATGTTTATGTTGCAAAACCACCACTTTATAAAATTAAACGAAGGAAAACAGAACAGTACATCCAAGACGATTTCGAAATGAGTCAAATTTTGATCAAACTTGGATGTGAAGATATGCAACTAGAAAGAAATGATGATAAGTATATTTTTCCTGAAAGTACCCTTAGTCAAATTAATGCATTATTGTTAAAAATTGAACAAATTGGAAAAAATCTTGGTAGATATGGTTTTAATTTAGAACGATTGCTTACACATTTTGAAAAAAATAGTAAAAAGTTACCTAAATATGTAGCAAGGATGAGGATAGGAAATGAAGAAGAAATTCGTTTCCTTGCTGATATCGATGCGAAAGTAGGTTTTATGACATCACAGGGGCTTACATTTGATGATCCTGATGATAATTCCCTTAGTAGAGAAATAGAGCGTAATGGAGTAACCTTCTCTCAGAGAATTGATATATATGAAATATTTGAATCCAATGAATTAGAAAAATTGATTAAGCGGTGTGAAGATTTAGGTTTAGATTTTTCATTTTTCATTTCTAATAGCGAAGAACCAACCTATCTGCTTAGCGATTGCAAGGACTTAGATTCCCCAAAAGATGCATTAAATGGTATCAATGATTATTTACAAAAACTGAGAACGCTTGGCAGAAAAGGGCTCCAAATACAAAGGTATAAGGGTCTTGGTGAAATGAATCCAAAACAATTATTTGAAACAACAATGGATCCATCCACACGCACTCTTGTAAAAGTAGAAATCGAAGATGCGGTTCATGCGGATGAGATTTTTACTACCTTAATGGGTGAAGAAGTCGCACCCAGAAGAATGTTTATAGAAGATAATGCATTAAATGTTAGTTTTTTGGATGCTTAAATTTTAAAACTATTTTTAGATATGAAAGAAAATATTAGCGATATTATGCAAAAAGCGTACATCGATTATTCGATGTCTGTAATTGTAAGTAGAGCATTACCAGATGTTAGGGATGGTTTTAAACCGGTACAAAGAAGAGTTTTATACGCTATGCTGAGAGAGGGATTGCTCCATAATCGAGCTTACGATAAGTGTGCCGGTGTCGTAGGAGAAGTCCTAAAAAACTACCATCCACATGGAGACAGCTCGGTGTATGATACCTTGGTAAGAATGGCACAGCCCTGGGTGATGAGGTACCCCTTGGTGGACGGGCAGGGAAATTTTGGTTCAGTGGATGGTGATTCTGCTGCAGCATATCGATACACAGAGTGCAGGTTGACAAAATTGTCAGAAGAGTTGCTTCGCGATATTGACGAAGATACCGT
>JAYNJW010000119.1:0-2941 GCA_038110535.1 Opitutia bacterium
TATCACCTATCGAGTTCAGTGATTTATTCGTCAGCAGATGACCTGTCAGATTGACAACCACACCAACAGCAATTTCAAATTAAGTTGTCATTCAAGTGGTTGTTGGAAGTAGGAGGGGTGAAATGAAATTGAGAATAGCCGCCCTTTGTCTATCCATGTTCCTCCCGCTGAGTGCTATGGCGTTGAGTGGGGAAAAACTCATTCCTCCTGAAAAGTTCAACGCAATGCCTGACGTGAATGATTATTCCAGTCAGACTGAAATTGCAGCTACCGTTAAGAGCCGAGAAGGCGTGACTATAAGGTTTGAGGGGTATCCTCCAAAGGATGACCTCCCAATTATTATGTTTATTCCAGGAGGAGACTGGGGGGGGCACGACGGCTTATTCCCAGTAACCAGGGTTGTTTTTGATAAAATGGGTCTGGGAGGTGTTCTGATAAAGCCACCAAGAAGTTTTTTTAAGGTTCCTGCCTGGTTCAGAGAAACAAAAGAACACAACCAAGACATTGATGCGGTGATCCGCTTTTTGCGGAAAAAGTATCCCAACAACCAGATTTGGATTTCGGGCTCAAGTTGGGGGGCTACCTCTGCGGCAAACGTAGCAACAGGCTCTACTGAAGGTGTTGATGGCGTGATCCTCTTTAGCAGTGTTTCTCGTGAGCTAAATCAAGCAGGAGCGGGACCAATCACGAAATTTCCGCTTTCTAAACTTAAAGTTCCAGTCCTTGCGGTTCACCACAGAAAGGATTCCTGTTTTGGCACAGAGCCTCATATTGCAGATGAGATCGTACGCTTAGCAAGAAATACTCCTGTCAAAAAAGCGATCTATTTTGATGGAGGGAAGGGTTTTGGAGATCCATGCAAAAACGCACATTACCACGGATATAATGGAATTTTAGGAGAAGTTTGGACTGAAGTTGGTAAGTGGGTGATCGCCAACTATAAGAGGTAATCACACCAAGAGCGGCTCATTTCTAAATAGAAATGAGTGACGGCAGCTTACCGCCGCCTTTTATCAGTCTCGGTTAAGTGTCTCGTGCCATGATTGGAGTGATGTCGTAGTTACCAATCTCTAGTACTGGGTCAAAATGGGCATCAATATCTTCCATGCGATCGGCTTCAATAATCATAAAGAGTTTATGTTCTAGTCGATTTCCATAGGCTGCTACGATCCGTATTTTATTGCCGTCTTTATTTTTGGTTAGTTCTTTAAGGGCACCTGACACTTCTGGGATATGAGCGCCGCAAGTTTTATAATCATGGGTGTGAATAACCATAAACAACATGGGAAGCCTCCTGTTCTCTGTAATGACTTAGGCGACACCTAAACGCCTTCAACAACAACAAAAATACCGGTCATGTTATCCTTTCGACCGGACTCTATATTTTTGTACTCAGGGCTATTCACGCATTCCTTAGCTTTTTCAAAGCTTGGGAATTCTACTATCACGTCTAGGTTAGCCGCATCACCCTCACGATAGGCAGCCTCGCCACCCCTTACTAAGAAACGACCTTGGTATTGTTCAATTACGGCACCGACTTTTGATGCATAATCAGATACGAATTTTTCTGCATCAGATAAGACTGGGTGGGCAATTATGTATCCTTTTGGCATGTCATTCTCCTATTCTCTGCGCGTTCGTCGGTAGAGTATTCCCGCTTTAGCGACTGAGTTCAATTTCTATCAAGGTAGTCTGCTCACTGCCCTCTTTTATCACCCGTCGAACCGAGGGATTTGTTGGTCAGTAGGTGTGTTCTGGTTTGTATGTTAAAATTTTAGCGTTCAGGATCCAAAGGATGAACGAAATGTTGACCTTTAAAAAGTTAATTGATGCGTGGATGGAAGCTGCTAATTCAAATTCACATGAGGTTTTAAAACCATTCATATCTGAAAATTTCGTATGGGTTTCGAATAACAAAATGACCATGCAAGGTTTAATGGATTGGTGTGATACCACTGAGGCATTTGATGCAGAGTATGAGAGTACAATTTTCGATAGCGAAGATATAATTATCGGTACTCACTTCATTCGCCCAGGCAATCCTGAACATCTGAAGGGAAGAAAATCGAGGGTTATGGGCGTTGCGAAAGTTAAAGATGGCAAAGTCTATGAGTACTTTCACAACATCATGCCGCTTGAATGAGCATAGAATAAATGAATTAATCTATTGGTAAGGAGGGGTTATGCCGAAATACATAAGCACGGTCAGGTTTCTCGTAAAGGAAGGTTCGGGTGACGAATTCATTGCCCGTCATACCGCAAACTTTCATGTGCCAGAAGTTACAACCTCTTACATGGTAAAAACTGGCGAGAGGACATTTGCGTTTGTCGCTATTTTCGAAAGCGAACAACATCTCATAGATGCAAGACCCCAGATGATAGGGTCTCTCAATTCAGTTCGTGATTTGCTCGAGGAAATTTCTCCTGAACTCGGTGTTACCGATCCAGTGTCAGGTCCAGTTGTTTTTGAACGCTAAGTCGAACAGAAGTTCAAATGCGATGAGGAAAATCTGAGCTGGAAGGTGGTCTGCTTGCCGCCACCTTTTATCACCTATCGAGTTCAGTGATTTATTCGTCAGCAGATGACCTGTCAGATTGACTGCAATCCCAGAGCCAATCTGCTTTCTTTGCTCAATCAATCCAACTGAGAGTAAGTAACCCCGACTCTAGTTTTATCAATCTTTGCTCTAAACTCAGGATGGTTTTTCACCTTTGACGGTTGTTCTATACATCTCTCTGCGATAACCATCGTAATCATTAAAGGCATGATGACAACAAATACGGTTATCCCAAACCACAAATGTTCCAGGCTCCCATCGTAATCTGCAGCTGAATGCTGGCTGGGATACATGCTCTTTTAAAAAGCTGAGAATACCGGCTGCCTCGTCAGCAGTCATACCCTCAATACCGCTGGTATAAGTTTGATCTACATACAACGACT
>JAYNJW010000120.1:0-2919 GCA_038110535.1 Opitutia bacterium
ATGACTTTGGACCCATGGGGCAGTTACCCAGTCACCCGGAACTTCTCGACTGGTTGGCTAATAATTTTACCCAGAATGGTTGGTCGGTTAAACGCACCATCCGTTCCATCGTTCTCTCTGACACCTATGGTCAGGCAGCACAGGCAAATCCAAACCTTTCACAGGAAAAGATTTCCACAATCGATCCGGATAACATTCTGCTTTATCGTATGCCTGTCAGGCGGTTGCAGGCGGAAGCAATACGGGATTCCCTGCTGGCTGTATCCGGGCGGATCAACCTGCATGCATTTGGCCCAGGCGTTCCCACACACCGGACTAAGTTTATGACCGGCCGCGGCTCACGCCCAAGCGGTCCCCTGGATGGGAATGGCAGAAGAAGTATATACCAGACAATCTACCGGAATTTCCTCAATCCTTTTCTTTTGGCCTTCGACATGCCCAGCCCTTTTGGCCCCAAAGGAAGAAGGGGAAATTCAAATGTGCCGGCTCAGTCTCTTACCTTGATGAATGATCCATTGGTCTCCAAACTTGCAAATTCATGGGCTCAGAAAACCGCCAGCCAAAAAGACTCCCGCCAGCGGATCGAGCAAATGGTGGAACATGCACATGGGAAAATTCCCTCCAAAGAAACAACCGATCAATTGCTCAATTTTGTGGAATTGCAGGGCAAGGAATACGGTAAGGTGGACCAGCGGGCCTGGGCTGATTTGGCTCACGCACTGTTCAACCTCAAGGAATTTTCTTACCTGCAGTAACCCATCCAATGCGGTTCTGGTTCTACGCGACTGCTATACGAAAATAATGGAGAAAGAGATTCAGCGATTTGGATCGGTAATCGGTCTTAATCCGGAAAAAGAGAAATATTATCGTGATCTGCACCAAAAGGTTTGGCCCGAGATCCTCGATCAAATCAAGCAGTCAAAGATGCAAAACTTCTCTATTTTCATTACCGAATTGGAAGAAAAAAAATACCTCTTCAGTTATTTTGAATATACAGGAAATGATTTTTCTTCCGATATGGAAAAGATGAGCAAAAATACTCTGATGCAGAAATGGTGGAAAGAAACAAGTGCCTGCCAAATACCCCTCCACGGAAATAGTGGCAACAATGCCTGGAGTGGGATGGAAAGGCTTTTTCACCACCCTTAATTGAGCTTCGTTACAGGTTTCGCAAAAAACTTTTCCCTATTTTATCCGATAAATTCGGTTGGCTAGGTATGTAAACTTGAATAAGTTTTTAGCAGCTGTAAAATTACTTTACTAAACAATTGAGGATATCACGACCAATCTTTTTTTTAGCCTATCTATGGCTTAGCCCGCTCGGTTTTGCCAAGGTTGACTTTGTTCATCAAGTCATGCCCGTGCTCAAAAAACAGTGTGCCGAGTGCCACACCGAGGGGAAGAAGAAAGGGGGACTTTCCATGAACACCCGTGCGGATTTTTTGATCGGCGGGGAAGGCGGAGAAGTTGCCGTACCCGGCGATCCCGATGACAGCTATTTTCTTGAACTGGTCGCCAGTGAGGATACGGACGAACGCATGCCCCCCAAAGGCCCGGGTCTTAGCAAAGCGGAAGTGGAAATGCTTCATCAATGGGTCGCAGAAGGAATGGATTGGCCCGAGGAAATCCGCCTGGGTGACACCGGATGGGAACCAAAACTCAAACCCAGAGTGGTTACTCTTCCAGATCCCACCAAGGGAAGAACCCATGCCGTTGACCGAATACTTGATCAGGACTTAATCAAACGAAACGCCCCCCTGCCCAACCCTGCCTCGGATGAAACTTTTGTTCGCCGGGCCTACCTAGACACCATCGGTTTATTGCCCACCCCGGAAGAACTGGATGACTTTCTGACCAGCGATTCAAGAACAAAACATCAGCAATTGGTGGATCAATTGCTAAGCCGTGAAATTTCCTATGCCGATCATTGGATGACTTTCTGGAACGATCTCTTGCGTAACGATTACACCGGTACTGGCTTTATCACCAAAGGGCGCACTCAGATCACTACCTGGCTCTACCAGTCACTCCGCGAAAATAAGCCCTATGATCAGATGACCCGTGAACTGATCGATGCCCAGAAGGATGCAGTCGGCTTTATCAATGGGATCAAATGGAGAGGCACGGTTAATGCCAGCCAGACTCGCAATATGCAATTTGCCCAGAATGTATCGCAGGTATTTTTGGGAATTAATATGAAGTGTGCCAGCTGCCATGACAGTTTCATTGACCGCTGGACTCTGCAGGAGGCTTATGACTTGGCCGCCGTGTTTGCCGAGGAAACACTGGAACTTGAACGTTGTGATATTCCTACCGGTAAAATGGCCACCGCCCGCTGGATGTTTCCCGAACTTGGACAGATTGATGCCAATGCTTCCAAGCAGGAGAGGTTGAAACAATTGGCTGGATTAATGACCCACCCAGAGAACGGGCGTTTCACCCGAACCATTGTCAACCGGATCTGGGCAAAATTAATGGGACGTGGAATTGTACATCCGGTCGATGCAATGCACACCCAACCATGGAATGAGGACCTGCTCGACCATCTAGCGGTTCGCTTTGCCAAGGATGGATATGATCTCAAGAAATTCATGCGTTTTGTAATGACCTCGCATGCCTACCGATCCCGTAGCGATCTTCTGTCTGAGGAACCTGGTACTGATTATGTTTACAACGGACCACTACCTAAACGTATGTCAGCGGAGCAATTGATGGACTCCATCTGGCAGGTTACCGCAAGCAATCCCAAGAATGCCAATGCCAAGGTTGACCGCAGTCTAGCGAAGGAGAAGAAAGTTTCGCCTAATGATGTCAGAAAATTTCCCTGGCCAGACGAAATTAAGGCCAAATGGATATGGACAAAAGAACGAGTCCCAAAAATCAGCTTACGTAAGGAAATTGTTCTTACGGAAAAACCCG
>JAYNJW010000121.1:0-2878 GCA_038110535.1 Opitutia bacterium
GCATCCGCTCCGCAGAATGGGCCTACATGAATTTTGGGGACAACGGAGAGGTGCTCTACGACATGGTCAAGGATCCCCATCAGTACACCAATGTGATCGATAATCCCAAATATGCTGAAATAGCCAGAACCGCACGGCTCCAATTAGAAAATAGATTAGAAGAGGCGAAGTAAGAATATCCTTACCACGGGATTCAGAAGATTTTTAATCCTCACCGGCAAGCCAAGGCTTGCCATCACAAATGCATAAACTAGGATTCAATTTTTATGCGATATTTCAGATTTTTATCACTCTTACTCACTTTTTCATTCACAGCTTTGCTCCAGGCAAAGAAGTCCAGTTGGTCCTGGCCACCCACGGCAAAACCGGCTTCGGTTGACCTTAGCAAATTCTCTCTCGATCCCGATCTTGAGGTAACTCTCTGGGCAAAAAGCCCAATGTTGTACAATCCCACGAATATGGCAATCGACCCGCAGGGCAGAATCTGGATCGCCGAGGGTGTAAATTATCGGGAGAAACTGGGCATCCGCAGGGAAGAGGGAGACCGGATTGTGGTATTGATAGATTCAGACGGCGATGGTTCCGCCGATCAATCCAAAGTTTTCTGGCAGGACCCCTATCTGGAATCACCCCTGGGTATAGCCGTGTTTGATAACCAGGTCGTAATTTCCCAACCGCCCGACATCGTGGTGCTGACCGATGTGGACAGGAATCTGCAATTCGACCCATCCCTTGATAAAAAAGAAGTCCTACTAACCGGGTTCAACGGCAGACAACACGACCACTCCCTTCACTCGGTAACCTCCGGACCGGATGGAAAGTGGTATTTTAATAGTGGGAACTGTGGAGCCATTTTCACGGATAATTCCGGCAAAACATTCCGGATGAACACCAACTACCGGGGAGGAGCCAGTGAGAAATATTTTTACACTCCCACCAATGAGTTAAAAGGTGCAAAGAGTGATGATGGTTATGTCTGGAGTTCGGGATTCAGTGTACGGATGAACCCGGATGGGACCGATGCGGAGATCATTGGTCATGGGTACCGCAATAGTTACGAGCAGGTGGTCAGCTCGATGGGTGATCTCTTCCAGAGTGATAATGATGATTACAGCAGTTGCCGAAACTCTTATGTGCTCGAGTACGGATCGGCCGGGTATTATTCATTAGATGGGCAGCACAAGTGGCAGGCTGCCAAGCGCTCGTGGCAGGCTATTCAACGGGCCCACTGGAGACAGGATAACCCCGGCACCTTCGACACCGGGGATGTGTACGGGTCAGGAGGGCCGACCGGGGTAGCTTTTTATGAAAATGGAGCCCTTGGTAAAAAATGGGAAGGTACTTATCTGTCCTGTGAAGCTACCCGAAATGTGGTCTTCGGCTATCATCCCAAACCCGTGGGTGCCACCTACTCACTGGACCGTTTTGATTTTGTAAGCACCGCTGCCACCGCCAGTGAGTTGAACAAGGAATCTGAAGAAGAAGCAGAAAAGAGAATTCATTTCCGACCCGCTGATTTGGACATCGGACCCGATGGTGCCATCTACATTTCGGACTGGCACGATGAACGCTCAGGCGGACACAGCACCCAGGATGAATCCGCTTCAGGAGCGATTTACCGGATTGCTCCAAAAAATTTCAAACCGGTCATTCCCTCCCTCGATCTGAAAAATGTGGAGGGTGCAATCGCTGCCCTCAAGAGCCCCAACCCAGCGGTTCGGTTTCTTGGATTTCAGGCACTCAAAAAATTCGGTAATGCCGCCCTGCCCTCGGTGGAAAAATTAATCGACCATCATAACCCATATATTGCCGCACGGGCAATCTGGTTGCTCCCCCATCTGGGCAAAGATGGGAAAAATACAACAGTTGAGTTGCTCAATTCCAGTGACCGCAACCAACGACTCGTTGCCTACCGGAGTTTGCGAAGGGTTGGAGAAAATATGCGTCCATACGCAAAGAAGATGGCAAAAGATTCGGACACTGGCATCCGCCGCGATGTGTCCCTTTCGCTCCGCTCCATACCTTTTGAGAAGAGCAAAGATCTCTTTGTGGAGCTCGCCAAAGGCTATGACGGCAAAGACAAAAATTACCTCGAAGCCATCGGTCTTGGTGCTACGGGCAAGGAAAATGAAGTGTGGAAACACCTGCGTGCTTCGCTTGGCTTCGCAGATTCTTCCAAGTGGTCGGATGCCTTTGCCCGCATTACCTGGAGGTTGTGGCCAAGCGATGCCATCGCTGATCTAGTCAACCGTGCACAAAACTCCAAGCTTTCCATAGAGCAGCGAAAATTTGCCATCGAATCGATTGCTTTCATCGATCACCAAAGCGCACCGGATGCCTTGCTTAAACTGGGAAAGTCGATTGAGGATAAAGAACTCAACGAATGGATTGTGGAATGGACCATCCGGCAAAGTTTTACCGACTGGGGAAAATATAATGTGAAAGATAAACTGAAAACGGCAGGCATCTTTGATGCCGATGCAGTAGCTCTGGTACCGATCAGCACGCCCGAACCAACAGGTAAGTCCAACTTGAAAGTAGCAGATATTGCCAAACTGAGCGGTGACCCACACAAGGGGAAAACCACTATCATGCGCTGTGCTATGTGTCATGAGGTAAATGGGATAGGTGTGAACTTTGGCCCTCGCCTGGAGGGCTGGGCAGCTAAGCAATCCAAGACTGCGGTGATCCATGCGATTGTGAACCCATCGCAGGGCATCGCCCATGGTTTTGGCGGAACGGAATATATACTCGAAGATGGTTCCGTACTCCATGGAATCACCGAAGCCTATGGGGACCCAGCGATTGTCTTGTCCCAGGGTGGGCTTAGTCAGTTGGTCCCAAGATCGAAAGTTAAGGAATCCAAACCGATGAAGCG
>JAYNJW010000122.1:0-2870 GCA_038110535.1 Opitutia bacterium
GAAGAAGTTGGGCAGATACTCCTTCGTCTGTGTCAACGGAATCAACGAGTGGCAAGCGGTCAGCACACTGAGCGACCGCAGCCCATTGTAATCCCTCCACCTGCTCCTTCCACTTGGATACACGGTCAGCCACATAACCATGGGCGTAAGCCCTGCGCTCCTCATTGATCACAAAATCTTCTGGAACGAGGCTCGGATCTTCTGGTTGGGCTTTAGCCAAAGGATCGTAAAGGGTAATAAACTGCAGGGCCGTTTCCTCCTCTCCTGCGGGTGGTTCGTACGCCAAAGCCGCATTGTAGAGATCATCCTGCAATTTCGATCGATCATTCATCTCCTGAGCCTTTGCACATAGGGCGGCAAACCTTTGATCATGAGGAAGTGCACCTTTCCACTGCACCCTTTGAAAATCAGGAAAGGCACTCAATTCCGCATCACTTTCCCATGCATCCATTACGGTATCAATCCGCAGAATTAACTGCTGTTTCCACATTTCCAGAATACGTGGACCTTTATTCCGGACAGCCTCGGTGTACTCGATCACCATCAGGCGCGTAATAATTGCCAAGATCAAAACCAACGGCAAAGCCACCTGCACCAGGGCGTCATTCGGGCTTAAGGATAGGCCACGCCTTGCCTTCGCCCTCTTTCCATTAATTAAATGGATGAGACCGGCTAAATCCTTTCTGCCCATACTCACTTATTTTCTTCTTCACCTTCGGGCTCATTTGACATTGCAAACTGCCCAAACGCACTTCGCAGAGCATTTCGCTCTGCCTTTCTATCCACCTCGGCAGTCTTCAAGAGATTTACCATGCCCTCAAGCTTCTCCGTTCCAGATACCCCTGACTGTTTAAGGGACATGATATGCTCTTCGATCGCTCGAAGACAGGATGCCATAGCGGAAAATTCCTCTTTTGTTTTGGTAGCCTCTTCCAACTGGTTTTGGTGCATCGAATAAAGATAGCCGAGCATTTTATTTTCGGTCTCATTTCCCGCCTCATGGGCATCTCCTATTCTACTCAGCAAGGTCTCAAGATTTCCGAGCCTTCCCAATTCGTTTAGAGGAGCCAGCATTGCCTGTCCCTCTCTTTGGGATTCTCCTAAAACAGCTATCCTTTGGTTCGCATCAGCCAATTCTTGCCTTAACCCGACCAGTTCAGTTCTAATTTCTGCCAAAGTTGCTGGCATATCCTGAATATTCGATTCTTCGAGACGCTCGCCAAATGCCCGGCTGGCATCTCCCAGTTTTTGCATATCTCCAACCAGTCTTTCGATCGTTTCTGATAAGCCCAATTCCTCCTCTTCAGCCAACTCGGTAGCCCATTGAAAAATCCAGGTTAATGGCCTAGCTGCCAGAAATGCCCCGATCAATCCGAGCAGGGAACTGAGAAGTGCAGTCGCCGTGCCCCCTAGAAGTTGATCAAGAGACTCGTTTATTTTATCTACCTGCTGATCCTTATCTCCTAATTCTTTGACCCCACTGACATCCAAACCGATAAATAAACCGTACAAAGTTCCAGCCAATCCGAGCATTACTAAAAAGTAGGAAAAGTTTTCAGGATATGGATCGCTCGCTATCTTCCGCCTTGCCAATTCATCATTGCCTGCTTTGAGCACCCTCCAGCATTGCATGCAAGGAAACAGGGCAAGGAGTACGGGAACCAGCGTACTAATCGAGCTTAAATCGGCAGAAAGCCAGGCAAACCAATCATAAAGTATTGCTGGTACCAGATGATCAATCAGGGACAAGTCGGGAAAAATTACCTGTAGGGCAATTTCGAGGTTCACCAACCATGCAACCGCCGAAAAGAAAAGGGTGCAAAAGGATACCACGAATAATAGTTGGGTCTTGCTTAAATATTTTTCGTTACCGTTCACTGAGTCCTTTCTTTTAATGGGCAAATTACTAAAAGTTCAACTATGTCTTTCCTGTTCTTCGGTCAGCAAGGAGAAATACTTAACAAAGAATACTTTTTGGGAATAAGCCAAGCATTGACAACCCTGTCTCCCATCATCGTTATATCGGCATGAACCGTAGACAATTTCTTGCCACCACTGCCGGCTCCCTTGCCCTAGCCAATTTTTCCCTCGCTCAAGACACTTCCTTTCGGGGAAAGATCAAGAAGGCGGTTAAGTTCGGCACCACCCCGAACGAGGAGCAGATGAAAAAGCTCAAGGACCTCGGGTTCGATGGGATCGAGGGTTCCGCCCCCGGTCTCAAGTCCGAGGCGATGAAGCAGGCCTGCGCCAAGCTCGAACTCCCCATGCACGGTGTGGTTTACAGTATGCACTGGCATACCCGGCTATCCGATGCGAACCCACAGGTTCGTGAAAAAAGTAGAGAGGGTCTTGCTCAGGCTATTCGCGAATCCCATGCAGCCGGGGGTACCTCCGTTTTGCTCGTACCTGGCAAGGTAACCGGGGACAACGAAAACCATCAGCATGTCTGGGACCGTTCGATCGAGCAGATCCGTCAGGTCGTCCCGTTGGCCAAAGAGCTTAAGGTTCATGTGTTGATCGAAACCGTGTGGAATGGGTTTTGTTATAAGCCCGAACAATTTCGCGACTACATCGATGCCTGCGACAGCCCATGGGTACAGGCGTATTACGACATTGGAAACATGCAGAAATTTGCCCCCAGTCACGAATGGATCCGCATCCTTGGCAAACGCACCGTCAAATTGGATGTAAAAGACTGGGGATCAAAGAACGGCTTCTGTCCACTCGGTCAGGGCGATGTCGACTGGAAGAAAGTACGCCACGAGCTCGAAAAGATCGAGTTCGCCGGCTGGGCCACCCGCGAAGGAAGCGACGGTGGTATCGAAAAGACCGCCAAGTTAATGAACGAACTGCTTGCTCTTTAACGATTA
>JAYNJW010000123.1:0-2808 GCA_038110535.1 Opitutia bacterium
TCTCATGGAAGAACTAAGCGTCATCACTCAATTATCCCACGAATTCGGCACCCCCGAATATGTCAAGGGAGGCGGTGGGAACACCTCCTACAAAAATGAATCTACCCTTTGGGTAAAACCATCGGGCACCACCCTGTCGGGTTTGTCCGAGGATACCTTCGTGCAGTTGGACCGTTCTAAAATCGATCGCTTGTATGCCACCCAAACTCCGGCGGATTCTGCCGCCCGTGAGGAACTGGTCAAAAACATGATGGCCGATGCGGTTTGTGGTGGCCAGGGCAGACCTTCGGTGGAGGCCCCCCTGCACAATGTGCTTTCCACCAAATATGTCGTTCATACCCATGCTTTATTGGTAAATGGAATGACCTGTGCAATCGAGGGGGAAAAAGTGGCCAAGCGTCTCTTTCCCGAAGCCTTGTGGGTTGAATATATTGATGCCGGTTATACCCTCTGCATGGAGCTCAAGGGAAGAATTGAGCAATACGAGTCCGAGCATGGCAAAACGCCGGGAGTAATCCTGCTGAAAAACCACGGTATTTTTGTATCTGGCAACAGTGCGGAAGAAATCCGGGATCATTATGCATCGATCATGGAACCCCTCCGTGCTGAATATGACAGGCTTGGAATTGACGAGTCCCTGAGTATTTCCAACTCTCAGGCTGATACTGAAACCGATCGTAAAATTCAGAAGCTTTTTGGAGAGGATGCAAAATTTATTCAGTCCAGCGGTGCCTTTACCTGTGTACCTGGTCCGATTACTCCAGACCATCTCGTTTATGCCCGTGCCTTTCCCTTTGACCATGAATTAACTCAGGAAAAGGCAAACTCCTATCGTGCCACTCATGGTTTTGCGCCCAAGGTGGTAATCGCCAATGAACGGGTGTACGGACTTGGTACCACTGAAAAAAATGCTCGGCTTGCCCTCGAATTTGCGATGGATGGCGCTCAGGTCCTGAAACTTTCGCAAGCCTTTGGGGGTGTTGAATATATGTCAGACGCCGCCCGGGAATTTATTGAAAATTGGGAAGTGGAATCTTACCGCCAGTCGGTGGCGAGCTGACACCTAACAATACTTCTGGGAACTTCAGCGTTCCCAAATGTTTCTGGCAATCAAGGATTCCAGACTTTAAACAACGCCTCAGCCATATGCGAGGGTGTTTCGGCAACTGAAATTCCAGCGTCGAGAAGGGCTTCCACTTTTGCTTCGGCCGTTCCCTTTCCACCCGAAACAATCGCACCCGCATGACCCATACGGCGACCCGGAGGTGCAGTACGACCCGCAATAAAGGCAGCACATGGTTTATTTACATGCTCTTTGATAAAAGCGGCGGCCTCTTCCTCCGCAGTACCACCGATCTCTCCAATGAGAATGATTGCCTCGGTTTCAGGATCTTCATTAAACAATTTTACCGCGTCCAAATGACTGGTTCCATTAATGGGATCCCCTCCTATACCAATACAGGTGGACTGCCCGTGCCCGGCTGAGGTAATCTGCCAGACTGCTTCATAGGTTAAGGTTCCCGAACGGGAAACAATCCCGACCTTGCCCGGCTTATGAATGTATCCTGGCATGATACCAATTTTGCACTGACCAGGAGTAATAATACCTGGACAATTCGGACCAATCAAACGGGAATTGGAGGTTGCCAACCGTGCCTTTACTTCGGCCATATCCTTCACCGGGATACCTTCCGTTATGGCAATGATAAGGGGAATTTCGGCGTCGATTGCTTCCAATATAGAATCGGCCGCAAAGGGAGGAGGAACATAAATTGCCGCGACATTTGCACCAGCTTTATCAACTGACTCCTGAACCGTGTCAAAGACAGGTACAGACTCTTGAAATTTCTGACCGCCCTTGCCAGGCGTCACTCCAGCGACCACATTGGTACCGTATTCCATGCATTGAATGGTGTGAAAACTACCGGCACTTCCAGTAATTCCCTGAACCACCAACCGAGTATCATTGTTTACGAGAACGCTCATAATAAATTCTTTCTTTTTCTAGGATTGAGCAGCCAGCTTGACCACTTTTTCTGCGGCTTCCGCAAGGGAGTCAGCAGGTTCCAGGGCCAGTCCACTATCGGCAAGTATCTGTTTCCCCTTCTCCACATTGGTTCCTTCTAGGCGTACAACTAAGGGAACTTTCATATCGAGTTTGCGGGCAGCATTTACAATACCGGTGGCAATGACATCACATTTCATGATACCACCAAAAATATTAACCAAGATGGCTTTCACCGCATCATCGGATACCAAGATACGGAATGCATTTTCGACCTGTTCCTCATTGGCTCCTCCTCCCACATCGAGAAAGTTGGCAGGAGAACCACCGTAATGCTTAATAATGTCCATGGTCGCCATGGCCAAACCGGCTCCATTTACCATACAGGCAACATTTCCATCCAGGGCGATATAATTGAGATCAAATTTGGAGGCCTCTACTTCTTTTGGGTCCTCTTCGGTAAGATCGCGCAGTTCCACCACATCGGGATGACGGAAAAGGGCATTGGAATCAAAGTTTACCTTGGCATCCAGGGCGATGACATCGCCGGAGGGAGTGAGCACAAGGGGATTCACCTCAACCTGTGAACAATCCTTGCTCCAGAAAAAATCGTATAATTTACTGACCAATTGTACGCACTTTTTGAAAGAATCCCCAGATAACCCGAGAGAAAAGGCAATTTGCCGTGACTGGTATGGTCGAATTCCCAATGCTGGATCAATTAAAATCTTGGTTATTTTCTCGGGTGTTTTCTCGGCAACTTCCTCAATATCCACGCCTCCTTCGGTGGAAGCAATGATTAC
>JAYNJW010000124.1:0-2802 GCA_038110535.1 Opitutia bacterium
AAATTTCACCACCTTTACAGGATTCTCCGCAAATAGAGGGATTAGCAAGAAATGCTTCAATCCTCTGGAAATACCTTCACTTCAAAGTTCTTATTTCCCCGCACATCTCCCACTGTCGTACGAAAACGGTTTTGGGTTCGTAGTGCCTGGAGAAGTGCCTGTTGTTGAAGCTTTTTTTCAAACACCGGGGCTTTCTTAAATGAGTTTAATAGCTTGGAGGTCAGTATCAGAGTATTTAGTTCCACATCCATTTTTCTACTAAATCCGGCCGGCAGGCAAAAGACCAACTGACCGGGTAATAGCTCTTGCTCTTCTCCATTCATAGCCAGCGATATTCTGCCTAATAAACCAATCACTTTCATCCCACCGTTTGTGGTTATCCCAACCATAAAGGCATAAGGTTGCTCCGAGTTTACCTGCAGATCAGTAAAAGCGGAAGATATATTCAGAGAAGTGGGCCCACGGATGGTATGAATACAGTAAGACCCAGAATGCAGAGATAGATGGTTCTCGGTACTCAGGGTAAAACTGGCTGCCTCTACCGATCGTATGTTAAAATTGCCGATTTGGTTTTCCTCCAATTCAATACCGCCTTTTGGAAGGACCGTTATGGTGCGCCCAATCCCGACAAATTCATCCGTTGCCAACCGGTCCCGATCCTCCCAAATTTTTCTGGCCAGAACAGCACCAAATACTTGGCTCACCCGAAAATCTTTTGGTTCATTCTCAAGTACATCCAGACCATCTCCTTCCTGTGCTGAAACCCTTCTGCGAGAAGTGTAACGGGCAACCACCATCTTTCCCTTGGTAACCCGAATTGCCTCCTCAATTTTCTCTCGTAAAGGATGGTTGTAATTTTGCTTCACCATGCCCATTGCCTTATTCAATTCCCACAAGGCACCATCATATTCTTTTTCTCGTTCTAGCTGAATGCCCCGCTGGTAAACCTCGTTAACAGATTCCTGAGCAAATCCAGTAATCCCCAGCAATTGAAGACAAAAGTAGATACCGAATGTTATATAAACTCTATAGCCCAAGCCTCTGCCCAATTATATTGAACCCTTAGTTAAAAAGAATGATTCACATTGATTGATAGACCTCCAACAAAATCCTCAAATTCTGGAGTATTCAGATCATCATTCGTTCGCTTCCAAGAATAATTTGCCAAACCGGAAATATTGAGCCAATCAGTAAAAGAATGGCTCGCAGATAGACCAGCATTGTAAACCCTATCCACTCGACTGCTATTTGCACCTTTGGAAAAGGAGGTTGATTGATAAGACAAAGAAGGAACAAAGGTCAGGGACTGACCCACCATTTTAGTGTAAGAAATAGATAGTGCATGCCCAAGTCCGTCTTGTAAATTAGAAGGGTATTCTGAGGAAGTAGAAATTCCGCTCTGCTGCATGATCGCCTCAATAAAATTAAAATAAACTGGGTCTGCAATTTGCTGCTCTAATGTATCACCCTTTGTAAATGTATAACTCGCCCCTGCAGTAAAATTGATCACATCTCCTGAAGTCAGAATAAAGTTCTTGGAAAAGGATAGGCTGGGAGTGTTGGAATATGAAATGATATTTTTCTTACCCCGGAATGTACTCGGTACAACATAAGCATTGGACAAGCTTAGGCTGAAATCGTTAGGCAAAACAAAAGGTAAGGATAAGGATAATATCTGAGTATCAAGATCATATACTTTCATTTCATTACCGTAATCACGAAAAGGATCCGTAAAGGTTCGCATTTGCACGAAACTAAAGGCAGGTGCACACACAACCTCATCGCCAATACCGTATTCTCCTAAACCCAAGTTTAGGGTAAGAGATAAATTCAGGGAGGTTCCTTCTTTTTCATTTTGGGCAACCTTCTCCGCATTAGAAGTGTAATTAAAGCTGGAACTTCCTACTACTGAAGGAGTTAGAGTTGAATTTCTGACCTGCAATAGCCTTTGTTCACCCATTGGGTCTTCTTCCAAGGTGTAAGCTTCGGATAGTGAATCGGCAAAAAAGTCAGCACTTAAGAAAGAGGTTGGTTCGTCAGAAGAAGAACTAAAAGGCTTCGATGCTGAATCCTGCCCAATCGCAACGAGTGATGAGAATATATATATGCCTAAAAGGGTCTTAATTCCATTCATAGAATGAACTTGTACAGGAGGTTTTCTTCGAAGAAAAGGAATTAGTTACCTATTCTTCCAATCGAAACTGATCCTCCAAATTGATCAAAGCTGGGACGATCCATGATCAAGTTGTTAGCGTAACGAATATTCTGAATGAAATTTACCCGACCGTAGAGAATACTGTTAAAGTTGGGATATTTTCCATCCATTCCACCGTAGGCCGAATTTAGTTTTACTTGAGAACCTGTGGGGAAATTTAAGTTGGATAGATTGACAGTCATGGCCTCCATGGCAATGCGCTTGATATGCTCGGAAAACCTAAGGTTGTCCACAGAAACCTCTTGATGAGCAAGTAATTCCACTGCGTCATGAACTCCACGCCCGCTTGTAACTAAATCCGTATTTTGAATCACCAAACGATCAAGTGACCGGAGGGAGATCTCGTCCTGTGCATACAAATCAACTTCAATAATCCGTAATGTATTAAACGATCCAAGACCCAAGGACTCTCCCTCGTACCGAATAGAAGAACCTGCTTCTAACCGAATACCGCCTGCAGAAAGGAGGATCAATTCGTTGTGAATTCCCTCCGTTTGATCAACGGTAAAGGTCAAACTTCCTCCTAAAGAAAGGGTTTCCGAGGCAGCAAAGAGCAAACGGTCGTACGCCAGTTGTGATAAATCATA
>JAYNJW010000125.1:0-1626 GCA_038110535.1 Opitutia bacterium
GAATTTCATGCCCCCTTGGTGGTGGCGGCTCCGACCTACAACATTATTGATGAACTGAAAGAGGAGGGAGACTGGGATATGCTCCAGAAATACTCCGGATTTGTCTTCAATGATGACGCTCCCAAAAACACTGCCCGTACGGAGTATGAGAATATGATGTATCTGGAACGTCCAGGGTGCAACCTGTGCATGGGCAACCAGGAAAAGGCGGCCAAGGGAGACACGGTGATGGCCACGTCCACCCGCTTGTTCCAGGGACGCGTGGTGGAGGATTCCGAGCGCAAGAAGGGAGAATCCCTGCTCGCATCCACCCCGGTCGTCGTGCTTTCCGCCATCCTCGGCAGAATTCCCACGATGGAAGAGTATGAGACCGCGGTAAAGGGAATCAACCTGACCAAGTTTGCACCGCCCCTCCAGGCGATGAACAACTAGGCTTTTTCAGGTTACGAAAACTCTCTCCTTACAATTGGCCTGGCTTAATTTGTTCGGGTGATGATTGAGTGATAGAATAATAGGCAGAATGAAAGCTAAACTGCCCAAGGTTCTCTTTGTGGATGATCAAGCGGAAGTACTGGATGCATTGAAGGTACAGGTAAATGAGATTTGTGAACCCCACTTTGCTCAGGATGCGGAAACCGGGTTAAAAATCTTCGAGGAGGATGGCCCATTTACCATTGTGGTGACCGACCAGATACTGCCAGGTATGAATGGTGCAGACTTTCTGGCCAAGGTGATTCACCGAGACCCATATTGTACCACCATGCTGCTGACCGGGCATGCCAATTATCAGGATGCAATGAAGGCAGTGAACGAGGGCCATGTCTTTCGCTTGCTTGAAAAACCGTACTGTCCCAAAGCCTTGCAGGAAGCGATCCAGGCGGGGGCGAGACAACGGGAATTATTGGAAGCGGAACAGGTGCTCCTGCAGGAAACTTTGGTGGGGGCAGTCAATGCCCTGACCGATACCCTGGCCACGGTGAAGCCCCTGTTCTTTGGGCGGGCCCAGCGGGTAAAGAGACTGGCGGGAGAGATTGCGAGATATTTAGATTACCCTCATGTCTGGCGGGTGGAAACTGCGGCGGTGTTTTCCCAATTGGCCGCGATCACCTTGCCAGAAGAGGAGGCGGAAAATGTATTTTTGCGCAAGCGGGTACGCCCGCAGATCGAGGAACTGGTAAAAAAGTTTCCGGAAGTCGTCACCCATTTGCTTGGCCATATACCCAGGCTGGGAAATGTCCGGGAGATATTGGATTGTTTGCTCGTAAGCCACTTACCCTATCAAACACCTGATAAGGAAAACACCTTTAAGGCATACCAGATACTGGATGCTGCATTGGAGTACGATTACCTGGAAGTTGAAGGGCACGATTCCGAGGTTATCCTCGCTACGCTCAAGGGAGGACACAAGGAGTTCGACAGCAAGGTGATTGAAGCGATGGAGCAATTGCTCCACAAGTCGCGAACCCGTTACCTGGTCAACGAATTACCTCTGGACGATCTACGGGTAGGTATGAGACTGGCGGAGGATTTGAAACTGGAAACCGAAATGCTGGTCGCCCCCAAGGGAACGGATATCACCAGACATTTCCTACAGGTGTTGCACAATTACGATTCCTGCTACGACCG
>JAYNJW010000125.1:1726-2793 GCA_038110535.1 Opitutia bacterium
GGCTTATTTGATCGGAACGAAGGGCGGTCTCCCCCACCCTTGCCCTTACTCGAAGCATGGTTCGGGCGAGCGGCCTTGGGAACATAAGAGGGATTAAAACCGGATACTTTTTTACGATAAATAGTCTTGCGGATCTTGCGTTCGAGCAAGCGCAAGGGCCCCTGGTCTTCCGGAGTGATAAAACTGATGGCCTCACCCTCGGTATTGGCACGACCCGTCCGGCCAATGCGGTGAATGTAATCCTCCGCATGGGGAGGAAAATCGAAATTGATCACATGAGTTATGCCTTCGACGTCGATCCCGCGGGCCGCAATATCGGTAGCTACAAGCACACGGGTTTTACCATCCTTAAAATCCTGCAGAGCACGGGTGCGTTGGTTTTGCGTACGGTTGGAATGGATGGCGGCAGTGGGGATCTTGGACTTACCCAACTGCTTGGCCACCCGGTCGGCCCCGTGTTTGGTGCGAGTAAAAACGAGCACGGAATACAAATCGTTGTCCTGCAAAAGATGTTTGAGCAACGAAAGCTTGGCAGACTTGGGCACCTCGTGAATGCATTGCTTTACCGTATCTGCAGGATTGGTACGGCGACCAATCTCCACGGTTTCTGGACGGTAGAGAAATTCCTTGGTCAGTTTTTCGATCTCACGCGACAAGGTGGCGGAAAAAAGCAGGGTCTGCCTGCCCTTCTTGGGCAGATCCTTAACGATCTTGCGGATATTGGGAAGGAAACCCATATCGAGCATACGGTCGGCCTCATCGAGAACGAAATATTCAAGGCCCGAAAAATCAGCACATCCCTGCCCCATCAAATCCATTAAACGCCCGGGGGTGGCGATGACCAGATCCACACCCTGCCTAAGGGCTTTCTTTTGCGGAGCTTCGTTTACCCCCCCGTATATGGTGGCAACCTTTAGCGGAAGATGCTTGGCATAAGCGGTAACATTGTCGTGAATTTGCACCACCAGTTCACGAGTGGGAGAAAGAACAAGGGCACGGGTCTTTCCCCGGCGTGATGGATCGCTGGTCAAACGCTCGAGGGTCTCGAGCATGGGTAAAGTAAAGGC
>JAYNJW010000126.1:0-2792 GCA_038110535.1 Opitutia bacterium
TGTCGATTGACGGATGAACAGAATCGCCCGGTCCCTGGCCTTGGTTGCATGTGGGTCCAGCAGGAGGATGGATTGTTCATGTTCGATACCAGAGAGGTAAAACAAGTCGGCATTGGGATGATAGGGAAGGGTGCCGTCCGCATTGCTTGGCATCAAATCATTGGCATTGATAACCGCCAGTGAATTGACCGGCAAGCGATCGAGCAAATGTTTGCGGTTAAGCCTGAAAAGGCCCGGATCAATGGGGTCGTGCCTCAAGAGATTCTTTTCAGTTTTGAGATGCGCCCGGTCTGTACCCACTCGGCCACAAAAATATCACCCTGGGGTGAAAAACAGGCATCGTGGGGATGAACGAATTTTCCGGGTTTCCAGGTCTTGGAGTTTCCGCGGCTAACTTTTTTATGGGTGACCACATTCTCCACATCGTCTCCTAGTCTCGCCACCACTTTATTCGATTTGTCCAACAGGGAAATTCTGGCATGCAATTCCGGTATCATTAGCAAATCCTTCCAGGTATCTGCATTCGCAGGTAAACCAAAGCCGTCAAGGGTCTGGATGTGAGTTCCGTCAAGATTGAGAAATTGAATGGTGTGGCGGGCCCGGTCGCAAATAACCACAGTCTCTTTTCCATTTCGATCATCCACCCAGATTCCATGCGGAGTTTGAAAAGTGCCCTCACCTTTACCCGGCCCACCGAATTTCGACAACCAGTTACCATCTTTGTCGTAGCGATGAATCCAGAAGGAACCATACCCATCGGATAATAGAAATCCGCCATCTTTCAAAAAGGCAAAGTTAGTAGGAAGAAAGGCATCTCTGCCCCAGCGTGGACGGGCCTTGCCGGTGAATCGAACCGATTCTTCTTTATCTTCTCCTTTTTTATAGACCCCACTCTCCATCGGTGCATATTTTTCCCAAACCACTTCACCTCTCAGGGTGAGCTTGGCAAAGGCTTTTATGTTTTGGTAGGCGCAAACATAGAGAAATTCCTCGTTTCCCTCTTGGCGGACCTCAATACCATGGCCTCCCCCCTGAAACTGACTGCCGAAGGCCCGGACAAATTTTCCATCCGGATCGAAAACAAAGATGGATGGATGATCGGTTAAATGCTTTCTTCCTTCGTGGATCACATAGACGAAGCCTGCCTGATCCACGGCGAGGTTATGGGTGGTTTGCCAGGTGTACTTATCAGGAAGCTGGGCCCAGTCGTGCACCGTTTCAAACTGATATTCATCTGTTCCAACAATGATCTGCTTCTCGGAATTTTTTTTACCGAGTAGCAAGTTGGGGGCAAAGAGAGCGGATGCTCCAGTGGTTGCAAGAAAGCCTCTTCGGGTAGTTGATTGGTTTTGCATAGGTAAAAGTAAGCTGATCAAATTTCTTAGCCCAGGCAAGCCCAAGGCTTTTTAGGGCTTATCGATCATTTCGATCCTCAGAAGGTGTTCGTGTTTGGTAGCATCAAACAAGGAGACCTGTGACCTGGAGTTAAGATCGGTCAGGTTGATGGTAAAATTACAGATAGCAGACCAGGATAGTGGCCTCTCTCCTTTCCCTTGAAATTGATCCTGGGTAAAAGTAACTTTTTGGATTTCTTTTCCGGATATCTTTCGGGTTGCATGAAAATCGCCAATGTCTTTCCCGTGACCCAGAAAACGGCTCGCAGTATTTAGCCGTAACATCAAGTCCTTTCCTTGCGGGTTGATCGTTAGACATAAGGCGAGATCATTCGAACACTCAAGTTCTGGGTTCTGGAAAATATAACCTGTCAGATTACTTCCATTTTGCGTCGACCAGTTTTGTGTACCCAGAGAAAAATCGTCAATCAAGCGTGTTTGAGGAATATCGCTGAGCACTTTCAGATCGAGATCTTTGGGCTCATAAATCTGTTCAACAGAATTAACAGCGATGGTTTTAGAGGATCCATTTTGTAAAGTGATTACCTTATCGAGTTTGTAGCGACACAGAGCAAAGGCATAAATGGGTAATTTGGGATAAGCAGGGAACTTTGCGGTGTAGTGCCTCTGGCTATTGGAAAGATGTAAATCGGCAGGTGCACTTTTCCAAAACCGGGTCCGGGAGTTTGGATCGTAACTGTAGTAAATTTCCACTTCTTGCAGATTTTTTAAATCCTTGGGGACTACGGTGAACACAGCTTCTTCACCCGTAATTTTAAGTATGGATTCTGGAGTGCAGGGAAGATAAACTTTTTCTCCCTTTAAGTATCGATCAAACCACTGGTTCAGCAGTGCCCATTGTTCTGGACCCGGTCCATGGTTTTTGTGGAGGTTAGCGGAAATACGCCAGTTGTCGTCTGGCAATAAATCCATCGCATGCTGAATGCGCTCATAGGTGGAATGGAAATCATTGGAAGAGGAGATGAAGGCGACCGGGCATTGGACAAGCGGCCAGGTTGAACTGCAATCGATCGTGTTTTTGTAGAGCTCCAGATGCTGGTAATGTGCTCTGGTACTGCTTCCGGGAATTCCGGCGAGATCGGTATGTCGGAATCCTGTCCCTCCAACAAAAGGAGCGACCGCTTTTAATCTTGGGTCGATCGCATTCATCGCAGTGATTACTCCTCCCATGGAAAATCCGGCAAACCCGATCCGGTTCCCATCGACTTCTGGTTGTTGCTCCAAAAAGGTGATTCCCCGCTTCCCAACTACGGCGAGAAGAAACCAGTTCGAATTTCTGGGACTGGGTACCGGATCAATCGAATGCTCATCTGGCACCAAGGTTCTTTTCCAATGTTTGCGCAGGGCCTTCGGATAAAAATTAGGACCCTGAGTGGG
>JAYNJW010000127.1:0-2790 GCA_038110535.1 Opitutia bacterium
CCCCATCCCACCAAGCCACATCCCACTTACTCGAATTTAATTCGGTTCCGCTAAAGTCATCATAATCATCCCAGTAATAAGCATCGGCAGAGGAAAAAGTGCTCTCCCCGGAATAGCTCAATTCTTCAGGAATATTCCATGTGTTGTCCCATACTTGGTAATGGGCAAGTTCGCTCTCATTGTCATCGTTTATGAACAACATCTGATAAAACCAGTCCTGCATATTGTTGGAATAGGCCCATGGATAATGATCGTGCCATACCCACCCCTTGGTTGCCCAGTTGGAGAGTACCCGAAAATATCCGCTCCCGCCACTTTCCACCCGGCCATATCCACTCGAATAAAATTTCAGCTCCATGATCGAAGATCCGATGGACAAGATTGCTTCATCCGCACCATTTCTCAGATAAGAATATTCCGAGGTGGTCTTCCCGTCAGCAGTATGGATGGTAACGGATGAACTCGAGGAAAATACATAGGTGGTATCTCCCAGTGCCAGACTATTGCCCACCAGAGATTCATGGGCATCACCATCGCCATAATAATATAATACAAATTCGCCGGAGTCTCCATCGTCCTCCCCTAATTCTTCCCAGTCAAAATATCCGGAGGTAGAGGAATTAAAAAATAACCAGGTGATCTCATCCAGGCTGGTAGTCAATTTTCCCATACCCGGTCCTACGATTTCCCAAGTGTAAGTGATATTGGAAAGTTCGCTATTTGAATTGTTGGTGTCGTCCATGTAATAAAAGACCCCATTGGTAGAACTGGTAAATTGATAGGTCCCGCTCGTTCCCGCTTCCAGAGTCCAACCAACCAAGGAATCCGGGGCATATTCATCCGGCAATACTTGGATACTGCCTATTCCGCTTGAGGTATTATCCTCCCAGGTCGAAGATGCTTCTGCAGATGAGGCAAAAATGATCTGATGCGTTACAATTCCAAAGTCCTGATGTAAGGAAAGGGATGCTTCCGTGGAAGAATTTTTTTCGTATGTGTAGGGAATCCCTCGCAGCTTGGGGGTGCCAAGCACCGTGTCCCAGAAATAGGCATCTTCCGAAGTGAAAAAATAATCATATGTGGGGTACCCAACCTCATTGATTCGAAGTTTTTGCCCGAGAAGAGAAGTGGGGGCAAAGGTGAGCAAGTCCGCATCGAGCATCTCCTGCCTGACGCGCCGTTGGTCCCAATTAGGCAACAACCCCCCCATAGTGGGATCAGGCACATCAGAAGTGGTAAACCTGTCCCCGTCAAGAGGGGGCAACAAATCTGGCAAATCAACCTTAGCTGCAAAAAGCATACTTAGATCGATGGAATCATCGTCATTTGCATCGATCGGCCCCTGGATTGCGTCATCTAAATCTGACAAGTCTTCGCGAAAATCTTCTTCCTCAAGATAATCCTCTGCAGAAAGGGTAAAGAGGCGATCCTGAGAACGATTTGCATCCCTGAGCAATGGGGATGCAAGATTGTACACATCAATGGCCTTTTCGATAAAAGCCTTGGATTTTGCCAACATTGAACTACTCCTGATGCCCGCAAAGTTGGAATTTAAGCCCAACAAGCTTTCTCCACTAAGTTCATCATTTTCATCTAGGGCATCCATCTCTCCCACCTTGAAATTCCAATCATATCCAGCTTGTAGAGCGGCCAATCCGGCGGCCAAATTAGTGATGGCACGCAACACATATATATCTGCCTGATCTACAGTAAAATCATCACTTGAACCCGTAAGGTCGGAGGAAAGCTCTACTGGCTCGGTTGTTTCCACCTTGGCAAATGAAGAATCTGCACGCTCCAAGGCGGGAATGAAGGAGTACTGAAAATACTTGGCCAATTCATCCGTTTGCAAGGTCTCGGACAATTCCGCATCGTAGGATTCAAGCATGGGGAGGTCACTAAGTAAAAATCCACGGATCGAACTTTCCACTCCGACTTTTACAGCAAATTCCTGCAATCCGCTAGAAGACCGGTCTTCAAAAATATACAAAAGTTCATAGATTCCTTTAAGCAGAAGAGATTCTGCATCTGACCCGGAAGACACCCTGTTTCTTTCAGAAGAAAGATTTTGAAAACCTTTGGGATACATCAGACCGTATTCCACCCCAGATCCATACCATGTCGGTTTGCCTTGGCTTATATTTTGGGCAAGCATTGCTTCCAGCGAAGCAATCTGTTCGAGTGTGGCATTATCACCTAAATCTAGATAATTATCTTCAATATCGAGGTGAGTAAGACTGGAAAAGTTTTTATCCAGAAGAAAAGAAATATCAGTCAGCTTATTATTTTCGAGGCCCAAGCTAAGCAGATTCTCCATTTCCGGTAAACCGCTGAGGAGCGATGGCGAAGCCATGCTAATGTCCAGCACGATCAAACTGGCATTTAATTCTGATAACGGGGAAAAGTCAGACACGCCTGACGCGTCGTCCAAATAGAGATACTGCAAATTGGGTAATTGGCTTAGATCTGCCAAACTGAACAAAGAACTTGAATCAAGTTCAAGGTAAGAAACCATCTCCAATTGATCTGAGGTAAGGGTACTGTCTGCGGTTACCCCCGCCCAAGAGAGCGATTCTCGTACCGCATCCTCCATCACTGGATCAGAAAAGGTAACGCTTTGGGAAAGCCCAATGTGGGCCAAAAGGGTAGAAGCAAGGGCAGCTAAAAATAATTTTTTCATTTATACAAAGCTTAGGGAGATTTAGGGGAATAAGATTTAAATGAATGCACCAACGATCGGTCAATCGAATTAACCGATTCTTTTGTGTGCCCGTCGACCTTGTGGATCGG
>JAYNJW010000128.1:0-2725 GCA_038110535.1 Opitutia bacterium
AACCCATGCTTCTGAGTGAGTAGATCATAAAACTGCTCCCAGATCTTCAGGGCATGAATACTGCCCAGTCTGGGCCCGGTATTTATATGGGCGATATGATAACCATCCTTGAGAAGCATCTCATCGATCTCAGTATGATAAGTGGGGAACCGTGCCCTCCAGACCCAAGGCGTGCCCACTGCTGGCTTTTTAGGCTCCACCACAAAGGCGTTATTTCCAACTACCTGAAATTCCGTTTTGGTGTATCCTTTCCAGTCGGACTGCTTTCCCTCAAATTTGGCAAAGCATGAAGAACCAAGGAGAAGCACACTTAATAAAGCAATTCTTCTCACATACCCATTTGTATTATCTAACATCTCCAGAGAAGTACTTTCTATATCATTAGGAGACGAGGGAAAACCCATCAGGAATCTTTCTTTTTTCTTCCCCCCTGCCCCAAAAAAAACGCACCTACCCGATGATAAGTGCGTTTCAAAGTTTCCGGAATAACCCGGAAGTTGTAAAAGGTGCTTACTCGATGTTTGCCCCAACAACGGATGCCATTTGCATCATGTTGATGGTTTGACCTTCGTTTAAATTTCTCAGGTCCGTAACCTTACCGGTCTTACTGGTGGTGTTGGTATTCCTGAAAAGAGGTAAAAGTTTGGCGTCCGCCACGATAAATTTTCCTGCATTTTCAGGGCTTCCATTCTCGGTCCTGGTTTGCAGCTTATTCGACTTGATGTAATCCCAAAGCTTTTGGGTAATTTCGGTGCGTGGGAGTTCGGTTGCTCCTAAGAAGGAAGCTAAATCACTTTTTAGTTTAACGGGTTTGCTTAATCCTTTTGGTTCTGCCATCTGATTCCTTTACTTTTTGAGTTATACTAAATTCAATTACCCAGAGTGGATAAAGAGTGTATTTCTCTTTTTATAAACAGATAAAGACAATCAAATTAGCACCAATGTGAACAAGTCTTGCCCTCTCTAAATAAGTCCACAACGAACCGTAGGAGAAAATTCGGAACAAAGAGAAGCTTACTGGAAAACCTGAAAGTCGTTTTCCGTCAGTTGCTTAACCTCTTTGGGAATGGTCATATTGGACACACCCTCCAAGATGCCATGCTGCACCAGAAACCGCTCCGCTAAGCTGGCAGACCAGTAAAAAAAAGGATTGTAGGGATTTCGCCCATTACAAAATCCATGCTTTCCTTTGTTCCCAACATAGAGTTCGGAAGGAATTTCTTTAGCTTCCAAGGCTTGATGAAACTCCTCCATCTCGGAAACAGGAATGGCATGATCCGCCCCTCCGGCAAAAGTAATAAAAGGAGGTAATCCTTTGCGCAGATTTTTGGGCGGACACATCTCAGGAACTGTTTTGAACCATGGGCAAGTAAGAATCACCGCCTGAGGAACACAGGAAATGGAAAGATCAAAACAATCATCATTGGTTTGAGGATCGATCAATGTAGCGGTAGCCGCGGCCAGTTGGCCGCCTGCTGAATCTCCCATCGTCACCACCCGAGTGGGATCGATCTTTAACTTCTTGGCATTTGCACGGAGGTAACGAATGGCAGACTTGGCATCCTTCACACATTCATGAGGAACCTTTACCTGATCTCGATGCCGCAAACGGTAATCCACTGACACTGCGACCATGCCCCGCTTTGCCCAAAGATTACCATCGGGCCAGTGCCAATTGGTTTCTCCACCCGTCCAGCTCCCGCCATGAAATATAACCATGACCGGATAGGATAGCTCAGAATTGTGGTATCCAGTCGGTAAAAAAACATCCATGAGGTAATCTTTTCCATCGACCGATTTATAAGCCCACTGAGCATCCGGCTCTCTGCTGGTGGGCTCAATTGCCCAGCAAAGCAGAGGCAATAGCCCAAGTATGCAAAACTGGTACCTCACCGTGAATTCTGGAGAAAAATTACAATCGCTTGATGATCACATTGCGGAACCAGACCTGCTGGCCGTGGTATTGCAGTCCGATGTGTCCATTTCGGGGTAGTTCCTTCAGCGGGGTCTTAAATTTGTTTTTCGAACCATCCGGGTTTTTGTTTCCTTCCGTCCAATCGTCAATGTTCACATCAACGGTAGTCTGTCCATTGACGGTGGCTTTAATCATCGGGCCTTTGCATCTCAGGGTCATGGAATTCCACTCGCCATCTGGTTTACCAGCCTCTACCGCCGCCCGCTTGGCATCGTAAAGCGACCCAAGAATATGTTTATCACTGTACAATCCGGCCGATGCAATCTGAATTTCAAACCCTTCTTGCACGGGATTCTTGGGATTGGTTCGGAAGAAAAGACCGCTGTTGGCCTTGGCAGAGGTCTTGTACTCCAGGCTAATCTTAAAATCGCCAAATTTTTCCTTACTCCAAAGGATACCGCCCGGTTTTTCGGAGGGAAAGAGCTCCCCATCTTTTAATACCCATTTGTCATTGAGCTGCAGGTTTTCTGGGGTGAGCAGATCGATCTTACCGGATGATGAACCGGTCTCAGCAAGGAGAAATGAAATCTGCATCAGGCACGCGGGAAGGATAAGCAAGGTAAGGAGTTTTTTATTCATAGAGTTTTTATATTTTTCAGTTTTATCCAATAGCGGAAAGAGAATTGTTTAGGAAAGGTTTACTTATTTCAATACATCACTGACGGCCGCACTCATGGATGCAGGAAAGGCGACAATCAAAATGCGCTTCAGGGCGACAATGGGATCCGTCTCCCAGGGGCACCGCTGAAT
>JAYNJW010000129.1:0-2672 GCA_038110535.1 Opitutia bacterium
AATGTGGTTTTCATTTTGGCGGATGACATGGGCCGGGACACATGGGGTGTCTATGGCAGCAAGGATTGCAGGACTCCGAACATCGATCGTTTAGCGGAAGAGGGCACCCGTTTTGATTGGGCCTACTGCAGTGTGGCCATGTGTGCCCCCTTCAGGCAGGAGCTATATAGCGGTCGATCTCCCTGGCGGACGGGCACTCTGCCGAATCACTCCAAGTCAGTGGCTGGAACGAAGAGCATTGCCCACTATCTTCAGCCTCTCAGCTATCGGGTGGCTCTTTTAGGGAAGTCGCATGTGGGACCCAAAGAATGTTACCCCTTTGAAAGGCTTGGGGATGTGAGCAAACAAGAGGATGCGAATCCAGAGATGATCAAAAGATCAGCTCAGTTTTTCGATGATTGCCAGAAAAAGGATGAGCCTTTCTGCCTCTTTATCGCTTCCCATGATTCGCATGCACCTTTCACCACTGGCGATCAGTCCGCCTACAATGCGAATAAATTATCTGTTCCTCCCTATTGGGTGGACACGCCCGAACTGCGCGAGGAAATGGTCAAGTACTACGCCGAAGTTACAAACTTTGATAGCTTGGTGGGAATGGTCCGTGCCGAACTTGAGAAACGAAACCTTTGGGAAAACACTATTTTTATCGTTTGCAGTGAACAGGGAACTCAACTTCCCTTTGCCAAGTGGACCTGCTACGACAACGGCTTACACATCGGCTTGGTACTTCGCTGGCCTGAGTTATCAAAAGAAGCTAGCGTGGTGAAAGAATTAGTCTCGATCGCTGACATTATCCCAACCCTGGCACAGGAACTTGGAAGTAATTTACAGGAAGGTGATTGCGACGGGAAGAACATCGCCTCATTGATCAGGGGTAGTGGTGAGCCTGTTCATCAATATGTGTACGGGGCCTTTACGAATTGTCGGATTCTCGACAATAGGGAGCGAATCTTTCCCATTCGCTCCATTCGGGATAAGAATTACTCTTTAATTTTTAACCCAAACTTCAAAGGTGGAATCACATCCAATATTACGCTTTCACAAGCTTTGGGAATCCTCAAATCTGGTAAAAAGAAACAAGGCGTTCTGGATCCCGCATCATCATGGGTAACCAAATCAAACCTAACTACTGCTGAGGAAGAACTCATTCATAAATTGCATCACCGTGCGGAGTATGAACTGTATGACTTAACCAACGATCCTTTTGAATTGGAAAATCTGGTTGACCATCCAGATCACAAAAAGACTGGGCATAGGCTGAAAAATGCTCTCCAAAAAATGCTAAGGAAACATGGAGATTCCGACCCCATCAGAACCGAGGAGGGTCTGGCTGGTCATATGCAAAAATAAAAATACTCCAATGAATTTTTTCATTGTGGGAGATGACTCATTGAGTTTTCGGCGAATAAAAATAATAAATTAATGTCAAAAAAACATAAAGATTTGCTATTTGTTTAATTAACGAAAAAATAATTTTATGAACTTCCGTATTATTGCCCTCTTGGTTGGGGTGTCATCCAACCTTGCCTTCGGAAGTATTGATTTTGAATCTGAGATATTACCACTTTTTGAGGATTACTGTTATGATTGTCATGGACCCGACAAAGAAAAGTCGGGCTTTCGTACGGACAAGCGGGTTCATCTTCTAAAGGGTGGGGACAGCGGATTGGCTGCAGTGGTCCCGGGAAAGCCTGAGGCAAGTTATCTCATCGAAGTGATCAAAAGTGACGACCCTGATATCGCCATGCCTCCCAAGGATGACAAGCTTTTTGAAGAAGACATAGAGCTCCTTGAGCAATGGATTGCAGAGGGAGCAATTTGGCCCGGGCAAATGGATGATAAACTGGAAGAGGGCACAGACCACTGGTCCTTCCAACCCATTAAGCGTCCATTAGTCCCGAAATCCGCCAAACATCCAGTGGATGTTTTTTTGGATGCCCGTTTAAAAGCGGAAAAAATTCCGCAAAACCAAAGAGCAACTCCACGGGAATTGATCCGTCGGGTATCGATTGTGCTCACCGGTATGCCACCCGAGCCTGAGCGTGTCCAAAAATTTGTTAAGGAGTATAATTCAACGCCTGATCAAGCGTTTGTAAATTTAGTGGAAGAGTTGTTGGAATCCCCTCATTTTGGGGAAAGGTGGGCCCAGCATTGGCTGGATGTAATTCGCTGGGCGGAAACCAACGGGTCCGAGTCTAACCTCTACCGAAAGCTTGCTTGGGTGTATCGGGATTATGTGATTCGTGCATTTAACAATGACTTGCCCTACGACCGGTTCATCAAGGAACAATTGGCTGGAGATGGTTTTGGAGTTGGGGAAGCACTTGGCTTTTTGGTAGCAGGCCCTCATGTGCCGGCTGCCACTGTGGGGCAGGAACCTGCCGCCATTCGTCAGGCACGTGCCGACCGTATGGATGAGATTATTCAGACAGTTGGGGCCTCTCTGCTCGGAGTCACCATGAGTTGTGCCCGTTGTCACAATCATAAGTTCGATCCCGTTTCGATTCAGGACTACTATTCCATGACCGCAGTCTTTCAGGATATCGAGTTTGGGAGCAGGTTACCGGAATTTTCCAGCGATCATCCCCGTAAGGAAAAGGCTAAGTCTATTTGGAAGGAGATTGCCCGTAACCGTTCCAATTTGCGAAACCATCATGCCTTTTGGGAAGAGG
>JAYNJW010000130.1:0-2661 GCA_038110535.1 Opitutia bacterium
GAGGCAAGCAACGGATTTCTCGATGTTTGGATCGGGAGCGAAGCGATGAGAATGCGATATGCCTATGACCTGGGGGTCTTGGAATTGTCCGAAAAGGGAATCTGGAAGAACCAATGAGGAAGGCTAAGGTCATTTGGGAAATTGTTCGCAATCATAGAGTCCCAACTTGCTCTTCCTAGGCTATTTAATAATAATAAATTAAATGAAGGGATCGAACGCAAAAAGAGGTGGATTCGTCTCCAGCAAGACCCTGGTCAGTCTTGCCGGTGCGGGGGCTTTGTCTCTTTTGTGGTGGATGAATATCGATGAAGAATCCTCCACCCTTGAAATACAGCCATTGTTTGAGGAAGCGAAAATTGCTGAATTCAAACTTGAAATTACTGAACCTGGAGAGGTGAAGAGTGCCGAAAATGTCGAAATCAAAAGCGAGGTAAAGAGCAGAAGCTCCGGGGGCGTGAGCATTCTGGAAATTGTTCCGGAAGGCACGCTAGTCAAGGAGGGGGATTTTTTGGTCCGTCTGGATGACGCCAGTTTACAAAAGGACCTTCTTCGCCAACGAATCTCGGTCCATCAGGCCAATGCCACCTTAGTCAAAGCAACTGCGGATGTGGAGGCGGCAAAGCTTGCTCTTAAAGAATACCTCTCGGGATCTTACCGCGAAAAAGAAGAACAACTTGAAAGTGCTGAGTTTGTGGCCAAGGAAAACTTGAGACGGGCGGAAGAATATTTGGAGTACAGCAGGAAACTGGCGGCCAAGGGATATGTTTCCGAAGCCCAGCTTGAAGCTGATCAATTTGCGGTGGAAAAAGCAACCAAGGAACTCGACCTGGCCCAGACAAAACTCGAGGTCTTGCGCACCCATTCACGTACCGCCAAGGTCAATGAACTCAACGCCTCCATCCTCACGGCCGAGGCCCGACTGGAATCGGCCAGAAACTCCAATGAACTCGAACTTGCTCAGGAAAAAGACATTGAAGAACAGATTGAAAAATGTGTGATTCATTCCCCTGCAGACGGTGAAGTCACCTATGCCAACGAAAACAATAAAGGAATTGTAATTGCGGAAGGCGAGGATGTTCGGGAGAACCAAATCCTCATTCGATTGCCCAACACTTCCCGACTGCTGGTGCAGGGAAAGATCAACGAGAGCCGGGTGGAACAGGTAAAGGCAGGCATGGAGTGCCGTATTACTATCGATGCGATGCGCGATGTCTCACTTGAGGGAACGGTTGAATCTGTTAGTGACTATCCCTGGCCCGCATTTGACCGGTACCGTGCACACATCAAGGAATACGGCATGAAGATCATCATCGACAATCCACCCGATGGGGTGCGCACCGGCATGACCGCAAAAGTCACCATCCTCTCAGAACAGATCGATAATGCCCTGCAAATCCCTCTCCCCGCTGTCTTTAGGATGGAGGGATCCGCATATTGCCTAGTGGGCGGGGAAGGCGAAGAACTGCAACTCCGGGCCATAGAACTTGGGCCACACAATATGACTCATGCGGTTGTCAGCAGTGGTCTGCAGGCGGGTGAGCTCGTTGTCCTAAATCCTGAACATTTTCGGGCTTCCTTCGAAGAGAATGCTCAAAAGGAACTGGCCCTAAAATAAACCTCAGGCAGTCGATCCGTCCATCGACCGCAAGCCAACATAATCCATGACCACCGCATTTTGTACAACCAACCTATCAAAAGTGTACGAGATGGGAGATGAAAAGGTCGTTGCCTTGAAGCAGGTCTCACTGGAAGTTCCACAGGGAGACTACCTTGCAATCATGGGGCCTTCCGGTTCCGGAAAAAGCACCCTACTCAACCTGCTTGGCTGTCTAGATCAACCAACGGAAGGAAATTATGAACTGGCGGGATATTCAGTTGGAAGTCTCGACGATGATGAATTATCCAAAGTAAGGGCTCAACAGATTGGATTTATTTTTCAATCCTACAACTTGATTCCCTATCTGGATGTATTGGAGAATATTTCTCTACCCGCCAGTTACGATAATACATCCGGGCTTGATGGTAAGAAGGCACAACAAATGGCAGAGTTAGTGGGACTTGGTGATCGTTTAAAGCACAAGCCTTTACAGCTTTCTGGGGGCCAACAGCAAAGAGTGGGTATCGCCCGGTCCCTTGCCAACAATCCCTCCTTTATCCTTGCCGATGAACCAACCGGAAATCTCGATTCCAAAACCACTGAGGAAATCCTCGAATTGCTCGATCAATTAAACGAGCAGGGGAAAACCATCGTGCTGGTCACTCACGAAGAGGAAGTGGCCGCCCGGGCCCGCCGGATTGTTCGTATGAGTGATGGGGAAATCATCTCTGATGACCGTGTGAAGGAGCCAGTCGACCAGCCATCTTCAACCCTTAAAAAACAAACGGTTCATTCCGCCCAAAACCATTTCAAAAAATCTTTCAAGAACCTCAGTAAGAGTGCTTTTCAAAGCATGATTACCCACCCGATGCGCTCCCTGCTCACCGGTCTCGGCGTATTCATTGGAGTAGCCAGCGTGGTTTGGTTGCTTGCCATCGGCGAGGGTATTGCCCAACAGGCGGAACTGGAGATCATGGAACTCGGTGCGAACAACCTGATCATTTCAAGTAAGAAACCTCCTCAGGAGCAACGGTCGCAAAAAGGAGATTATTTTATTTCTTGGG
>JAYNJW010000131.1:0-2654 GCA_038110535.1 Opitutia bacterium
GGTGGTGTACGGAGTTTTTCAAAGTCGGAAGCGGTCTGGGAAAGAACTTTTTCTTTTGTATAATCAGCCCGGGCGGGCAGGGAAGCGGGATGGCCGTAGAAATTTCCTTCCCGTACATGATAGAGGGTACAGTCCGCCACCCAGTCTCCCTGGTTGTCGGTGATAAAGATTTCATCCTCCTGACTGATACCAATACCACAGGGAGAACGGAATCCGGAAGCTAAGGGCTGGAAGTGGCCTTTACGGTCCGAGCGGTAGACCCAGCCGCGCCAGGGGGCATTGTAGGACATATTGCCCCCACCTTTGCCAAAGGGCTTGCCATCGGGCACAGTAAATTCTCCACGGGCTCCGAGATTGAGGGAGGCATATTTGCGCCCCAGGGAGTCCATCACCGGCCCGAAATGATATTCATGATACTCCCCGGATATTCCGAACTGATCTGTCACAGTTTCATAGCGGTCACAGATACCATCTTGGTTGGTATCGACCAGACGGGTGAGTTCCGGTTTTTGCCCAACATAATAAGCATCTTCTTTTGGATCGTAGAGAATACCGTTGGGTTCCATTAAATCCTCCGCAAATTTGGTCCACACTCCCTCCTTGCGTTCCCATACCTCTCCCTCCCAGGTAGCGATGGCGAGGGTGCCGTCCGGTTTGTGGCAAATGCCGAGCACACTGACGGCACCGCGGGGTAGGGGGACGGTCTCAACCTTGTATCCATCCGGGATTTGAGCAAAGGCGATGGAACAGAAAAAAAGGAAGGAAAGAGAGCTTAAAATCGTTTTCATAGTGGAAGGAATAGATGTTCTATTGCAAAGCTACGGTGAAGGAATCAGTACCCTCGGGGGATACGGTGAAGTTTTTACTCTCCCCATCGACCAGCGAGGAAATAAGCACGGAATCTCCCTGCGTTTCGTAGTGGAGCAGGTTAAATTCATTCCCTTGCAAAACCGTGCGACCGGCACCGGAAATTTCCTGTCCCTGGGCAACGGATTGGTTCTGGCTACGATTGTCCAGAGATGGGGTTTGGTTCACTAGGGCGGACTTCCATGCCTTGAGAATCTGCCCACTGGCACTGTCATAGGCTACCATTACCTGGTTGGGCAAAAGAAGCAGAAGGGTACGTGGAGGGAGTCCATCGATCCATTTGCGAATCACTTTTGCTTGAGGTCCCGGGCGGATGATTTTTGGTGTGTTACCCTCCAGGCTTTTTCCGGTGAGCATCCAGTTACGCCCGCCAATTTTTTGTAACCTCGCATTGAATCTCATCGAAAAACTGGTGGGTTCCTCCTGCAAAATTTCCAGATCATGAATACCAGCATCCAAATGAAAATCCTTATTAAAGTAAGTGCTTTTGTCTTCCAGATCATTGGTGTAGTGCATCTCCTCCCCGTTTACCCAAATGGAGGTTCGGCCACCCGAACCACCCACATTAAACCGGTACTTTCCGGGTTGCTTGATAAAGAGTTTGGACTGGCCACGTAGAACCCCATCAAACATCCGCTTGGTGTAGAGAAAATTTTCCGGCAGGATTCCCTGGGATTCTGATTCGATAGAATCAAAAAGCTCGGGGGTTAATCGCTTGTCTTTGAAATAATCCCGGGAGTAGAGGGAACGCAGGGTTTGCCGGTTCCCTTCCTGCTTGTCCAAAATAAAATCAGTTACCGCCTGCCGGTCCTCCTCCGAATAGACATATTCATAGGCAATCATTTCCGTACCGATTATGCCCTTGGTGATGGACCGCATGATTGCCTCGGAGGTATCCCCATGCTTCCAGTATGCATCGACCAGACTGGGCCCAATCCCCCCATCGAGATTCGGTCCATGACAGGTCACGCAAATCTGGGAGTAAATCTCCTGCCCGCGCCTCAGGTTAGCATGGACATTGCAAAAGGAGATCGTGAAAGACAGAACTAACCATTTTTGAAGAAAAATATATCTCATGGATAAAGGGAGAAAATTCCATGCCTATTGAAATATGTTTGTGGGTAAAGCGATTTCTTATCCAAACCATTGAAAACTCCAAAAAACATTACATTCTGACATAAAAAGTTTGCGACCTCTAAATAACTAATTTCGAAACCTCAATCTTTCCCTTGCTTGTGCATTTTGTGGAGATTAAATTTGAATTTCCGTTATGAAGAAATTGAACACCACTAAACTATTTGGATTGTTTTTCATAACCTTTTTATCCGGCATGCCTATTTTGGCCAATGAATGGATGTGGCATGGGTCATTTCCCTGGATTTATTCCTATCACGATAAAGAGTGGAAATACTGGCGTACCGGAAAGGACGCTCGGTTTTATCAGTGGAGCCAATCCTCGGGTGGTTGGCAAATTTACAACGATGGAGAAGGAGCATGGCAAAAGCTTAATGCCCCGGAATTGAATAATACCAAATGGCAAGTGTGGGAAGCCAATCCAGGCCCCTATGGGGGGGCTTTCACTCTGGGAAAAATCAAGAATGCAATTCTTGCCTCTCAATCATACCTCGATCTAAGCTACCAAAGAATTGAAGATTTGTCTCCCCTGAGTGAGGCACCGCACCTCCGTGAGCTCTTCTTGCAGGCAAATTCAATCTCAGGACTTTCCCCTTTACAAAATCTGACCAGTCTGGAGATCCTTCATCTAGGCTCTAATCTGATCTCTGACC
>JAYNJW010000132.1:0-2647 GCA_038110535.1 Opitutia bacterium
GGATAAGTGGATATACAGACCGCGTCGGGTTTTAGTTCTGCCAGTGCCTGTTCATAATCATCCACCTCGGGAGTACCTGCAGGCAATTCAGCCATCAAGGATGCCCGAGATGCTGGCTTGCGGGTACAAATGGCTGCAATTTCAAATTCGGGGATGGAGGCATAGGCGAGGGCGTGGGAGCGGCCCATGTTTCCTGCTCCCACAACTAATACCCGGATTTTTTTTGGCTCACTCATACCTCGAATTTGCTGGAAATTGAATCAGCGGGCAATCCAATCTGAAGGGCGGTGTTTCTTAACCAGTTCATCCTGAATTTCGGAAACATGCCGGTAGTACTCCTGATATTTTAGGTTCTCGGCAGCTGACTCATCAAGGATGACCGTTACACGCTCGTGCATTTGAAGGGCAGACGCTGGGCAGATCGCAGCAATGGGCCCCTCGATCATATCATGAACCGCTTGCGCCTTATTATCTCCGGTGGCAATGAGAAGAATACGCCGGGTTTCCAAAATGGTTCCGATCCCCATAGTGATCGCCAGTTTTGGCTGGAATTCACCGGGTCCAAAAAAGCGGGAATTGTCCTCCACCGTCTGCTTGGTCAGGGTCTTTAAACGGGTGCGGGAACGGATACTTGAGGTCGGTTCGTTAAATCCAATATGGCCATCGGTGCCGATGCCCAGGACCTGTAAGTCAATCCCTCCTGCCTCTTTAATTTTTTGTTCAAAGGCGGGACCTGCATCCATGGGGTTTTCCATGGTACCATCGGGCACATGGGTGTTTGCCTTGTCTATGTCTAAACCATCGAACAGGTTTTCATTCATAAAAGTGCGGTAACTCTGTGAGTGGTCCGAGGGAATACCGACATATTCATCCAAGTTAAAGGTACGTACCTGAGAGAAGGAAAGACCGTGTTCTTGGTGACGGACAATCAATTCCTTATAAAGTCCGACAGGACTAGATCCAGTGGCAAGACCAAGGATGGTATCAGGAAAGGTACGGATTTGGGCCTCGACAAGATCAGCGGACCGTTTGGCTACTTCCTCTTCGGTGGGTAGAATGATGATTTCCATTGAATAACTTTGAATCAGATAAATTTGGTCAGACCAGGCTTGGGTACGCTGGGTACGGCCAAGGGTTGATTGAAATCAAGATGGGGTGGGGTAAGGTCCTCCTTTGAATTAAGGGCTTGCTGGAAGGATAGCTTCTTGCCGGTGTAGGCGACCATCCGTCCCATGATTGCCACCATCGTACTGTTAGCGGCACGCTCTCCGTCATTGATCGGATTGCCCGAGCGAATGGATGCAATCAATTCCTCATGCTCGGTTTTGTACATGTCGTTGTTTGATCCAGAATAGCGCCACGGTGTTTGACCATCTGCCATGATCGCATGCCTGTTTTTAGCACTGCAAAAGCCCTTCTTGCCAAAGATTTCCAGTTCATAACTTCCCTGGGTGCCATTTTGCTGGCGGGAAAAATGGTATCCCCGGGCACCGTTTGCCCATTTGTAGACGATGGCGAAGTGATCGTAAATATTTCCATAGCGATCGGGATCGTCCGGGTATACCTGCCTGCCGCCGCTTCCTTCTGCTTCGATGGGAAGTTCCTCGCCCATGGCCCATTGCATCATGTCGACGGAATGCACTGCCTGTTCGACAATTGAGTCGCCAGCGAGCCACAAATGCTTGGGCCAGTTGCGCATCTGGATTTCGAGGTCGCTTTGAGTGCCGGTGCGTCCACGGTTTCCACCCACCTCACCGGCATTATAGGTGCTGTACATGGCATTAATGTCGCCGACTGCTCCATCGAGTACACGGGAAAAAACTTCGCGTTTGGGGTAGTTGTAACGCCAGCAAAAACCGGACATAAATCCGAGGTTCTTCTCCTTTGCTTTTTTGGCCAGCTCGATGACCTTGCGAATACCCGGTGCATCCACCGCAACTGGTTTTTCATAAAAGCAGTGAATTCCCCTTTCCACCGCATACTCCAGTTGAGCGGGACGAAAAGCAGGGGGGGAGGCAAGGATCACATAGTCCACTCCGGCATCAATCACCTTTTTGTAACAGTCAAATCCGGTGAATTTATTTTCCTCTGTGACTTTGTATCTGGATCCACAAACCTTCTCCAACTGCTTACTACGTTGATTGATACGGTCCTCAAATAGGTCCCCGATCGCAACCAACTCCACTTTGGAGTCGGCGTTCATGGCGTTGCCAACCGCTCCGCATCCACGCCCACCGCATCCGACCACACCAATTCGGATCGGTTTGTCATCGGTGAAGCCCTGAGCTACATAAGGGGCAAGCATGGCACCTGCGGTTACAAGACCGCTGTTTTTAACAAAGGTTCTACGGGTAAGGTTGGATTCTTGCATGATTGAATAGTTTGGGATGGGCAAAAGAAATAAGAGATGGAAACTTTAGTAACTTATCCAGGCAAGGAAAAATAATACCATGTTTTGAAGATTTCTTCATCCCCTTCTTTGCTAAAAATATCTCATTTATTGTCTTTATTTATTCGAAATAGAGAAAAAAATGACATTTTATGAAAATATGAGAGCCAGTTTTGAAGCCTTGACCTTGGATGGTGAATCCACTTACCGCTTTATTCAAATTGAAAGGGAGGATGGGTTTGATGGTCACTGGCATTA
>JAYNJW010000133.1:0-2645 GCA_038110535.1 Opitutia bacterium
CCACCAAGGAATTTCTTGACCTGATCACCAACGGGGTCCGCTGGGCGACGGGACGATAAAGAGAAATCGCGGGCAGTGCTGCCCCGGTAGATTTACTTATTTCCGAAACTTTCCCGCTGGCTTCTTGCGGAAATTGCGATCGCCGTCCTGGCCTCTTGGTTTGCCTCCGCCTTTGCGGAATCCGCCTCCCTTACGAAAGCCTCCTACACCTTTACTGCCAAACTTACCACTCTTGCCACCGGGTCTTGGGCGTCCGCGATCGATGGAAAGATTCAGTTGATGGCCCTGTACCCAGACCTGTTTTAAGGCCTCGAAAACCTCTTTGGGCATATCCTTGGGTAAATCAATAAAGGAATGATCCTTGAACATACGGATCTTGCCAATGAATTTTGGATCCAGTCCGATTTCGTTGGCAATGGCACCGACGAGGTCGCGCTTTTCCGCTCCGTGGTATTCTCCCACTTCCACCCGATAGCTTTGCAGGTCATCATTGCTCACATAGCGGTCATCCCGGCCATCCCGGTCATTGCTACGCTCCCTTCTTTCTCTTTTTGGCTTTCTGGATACGGTTGGCATCTCATCATAAAAAAGAGGCTTTTTACCACTTTCTAGAAAGGCAAGAGCGGCGGCCACTTCAATGGAATCTTTGCCTGACTCTTCCAAAAATCTTTGAATGGCCTGGCGGTAGTCAGAGAGATCGGCGGTGGATACACTTTCGACCCGGGCAAAGAACTCGCCCATTCTGCGCTCATTCATCTCTTCCAAAGTTGGGAAAGTGTACTCCTCGCAGGGAACTTTGAGGGTGCGTTCAATTGCTTTGAGCATCCGCATCTCCTTGTTGGTCACAAAAAGGATGGCGTCCCCCTTCCGCCCCGCCCGCCCGGTTCGTCCGATGCGGTGGGTGTAGGATTCTAAGTCAAAGGGGGCATCATAATTGACCACATGAGTAATCACATCCACATCAAGTCCACGGGCGGCCACATCGGTGGCCACCACGATTTTCACATGGCCCTTGCGCAGGCGATCAACGGTTTTTTCCCTCAGTTTTTGGGGCATGTCTCCATTGAGAGCTTCCGCAGCATAGCCACGAGCCATCAGGTTTTCCGCAATTTCGGTGGTGGCATTTTTGGTGCGGGCAAAAATGAGTACTGCCCCAAAGGGTTCGATTTCGAGAATGCGGGCAAGAATATCCTGCTTCTCGTGAGGGCGTAGGTTAAGAAAACGCTGGCGAATATTGGGGGCATTTTCCCGCTTTACCTCAATGGTGATTTCAACAGGTTCATTGAGATGTTTGTCTGCCAGTTTGCGGATGGGCTTAGGCATGGTTGCCGAAAAAAGAGCCGTTTGCCTATCGTTGGGTGTTTGTTCCAGAATCCACTCGATATCCTCAATAAATCCCATGCTCAGCATTTCATCTGCTTCATCGAGAACCATCGCTTTGACTTGATCGAGCTTCATGTACTTTTTTTGCACATGGTCCATAACCCGACCGGGTGTGCCCACCACAATCTGGGCACCTCGCTTAAGTTCACGGATTTGATCACTGTATCCCGTCCCCCCGTAAACTGCAAGTATACTGAGCCCGGGAATATGCTCTGCAAATCCCTCCATGGCATCGGCCACCTGAATGGCAAGCTCCCTGGTGGGGGCCAGGCAGAGCATCTGCACGGCTTTTAAATTGGGATCGAGTCGCGATAGAAGAGGCAAGGCAAATGCAGCAGTCTTGCCAGTTCCCGTCTGGGCTACTCCGAGCAAGTCACATCCCTCGAGAAGGGGAGGAATGGATCGGAGTTGAATGGGGGAGGGCGTTTCATACCCCATGCCTGCAACTGCCTGCAAAATTTCTGGTAAAAGTCCAAATTCCTCAAAATTTGGACCATCGGATATTTGCTCCACATCAGGGAGTTCTTGTTCGTTCATGAGTTTTAGGATTGGGGTTGTTCAGTCTTCAGCCGCTTAAGAACCCTTTCTCACTAAACTCCTAATCCCATTATCCACATGTGAGGATCGCGTCCTTGATTACAGCATCTACCTTTACAATGCAGAAAAGTTGTCTTTTGACGAGCAGGAAAGGATTAATCCACTTAAGCATAATGGTGATCAAAGGATAAAATGCGGAAAGAAATCACAAATTCAGGGAAATAAAAATTTAGAATCAACTTTAACTTTGCCATCAATGAGTGAATCGAAAAAAATCGATCCTTAAAATTTGATACTATGATTCTAGGCATACCCAAAGAAACACAGCCTTCTGAAAAGAGAGTGGCAATTGCACCCGACAATATTGCGGCCTTTGCCAAGCTCGGATACGAGGTTGTTATTGAAAATGGAGCAGGGGAACAAGCCAACCTTGCTGATTCCGCTTTTACCGAGGCAGGAGCCCGTATCGTCGATAATGCAACTTCGGTTTGGGGCGAGAGTGATTTGATTCTCAAGGTGACTCCACCAAATATGAACGAAGCGGAAATGATCAAGGAGGGTGCTACCCTGATTAGTTTTGTCTACCCGGCAAGAAATGAGGAACTGCTCAATAAACTGGGCGAAAGAAAGATCAATCTCTTGGCAATGGATTGTGTGCCCCGCATATCGCGTGCTCAATCGATGGATGCCCTAAGCTCCATGGCCAATGTTGCCGGCTACCGGGC
>JAYNJW010000134.1:0-2633 GCA_038110535.1 Opitutia bacterium
CATTCTCCCACACTCGTTCATGCTGAGCAAACAATGCAGGAAATTGAAGACCTTCTCAAAAAAGACCCCTTATCTTCTCTTATCCTGGTAACCCGCGAAAATCGCTACCTCGGTCTTTTCAGCAATCAGGAGGCCATTCGATCCAAAGAGAGCGAAAATAGGATGGCGGAAAGTTGATCCGATTTTCACCGGGATTTTAGGCAAACTCTTTTGCTACCAAATATTTTGTTCGAGCATTTGCTTGGTTGCAGCCTCCGCCCAACCCCGATTCGCAGCAGGACTGGCCGGACTGGGATGAAGAATGGTTGCGATTTTTATATCCTTTGTAGCCAAGGCTTCTTCTGCCCGTTTCCTGGCGAATCCTCCTACCCCGACCAACCAAGATGGTTGTAAAATTTCAACGAGTTCCCGAAGATGCTGATCACATACCTTTTCCAGTTCTTTTCTTTCTTCGGCTGGCAATTTATCAGGCGTCCTGTTTCGCCCGCTATTCTCCATGAATACAAGTGGGCAATAATTCGCCACAAAGTGATCCTCAAAAAAAGCTTCTGCGGATTCAAACCGTTCGGCAAACAAGCCCCATAACCGTCTCCCACTTACTTCGCTCTTTTGGCAATTGAGTCCCTCAACCGGACGCTTCTTGTGCTCAGGAATGGGCTTTCTCACTTCTCCCCGCAACCCCATCCAGTCACGCACTGCGGGAATCTCTCCAAAAGGAACCCCCGTCTGGGCCATCCCAAAAGGCCCCGGATTCATGCCCAAAAAAACAACTTTCTTTTTGGTTCTCCCAGCAAACTCCAGGTACGATTGATGGATTGTCCAGGCATAATCCAAAGGATTGTAAACATAAGCGGTGGGCTCAGAAAATTTCATCCCACTTACTTGCTTGGAAAGTTTTTGAGATGCAGAAATTAAGGATTGAGAACGATTCATAAATAAACTCTTGGCCACTACAGTTAGCTAAGTGCTTCAAGTTCCTCCCACTCTTCATAAGACTTGGATATTTCAAGCTCCAAACGTTCTAGCTCTGCCTGATCTTTCATCGGATCATTTTTTGGATTCCGGTAATAACTGGGATCTTGCATCGCCTGAGTGATCCGGTTTCTTTCCGCTTCCTTCTGCTCAATCATTGCTGGTAAATTTTTCAGTGCCTCCCGCTCCTTGTTTAAGAGTTTTCGTTTCTTTGGCTCCGCTTGTTTGGCAGGAACGGATGGTTTGACTGGGTTTGACTTTGGCGTTGATAAACCAGTCATTCGATCCATCCAATCGGAACACCCACCGGCATATTCAGTAACTCCGCCTTTACCGTCCAGAACAAGGGTTGCGGTTACTACCTGATCCAAAAAATCACGGTCATGACTGACCAGTAGAAGAGTGCCAGAATATTCGAGCAGTCTTTCCTCCAGCAATTCAATGGTCTCGATATCGAGATCATTGGTTGGCTCATCCATCACCAATAGATTGGCAGGTTGTACAAATAATTTGGCGAGTAACAAACGGGCCCGCTCCCCGCCCGATAGCATTCTGGCAGGTGCTCGGGCCGTTTCCGGCAAAAAAAGAAAGTCCCGCAAGTAGGAAAGGATATGCTTCCTGTCCCCATTCAATTCAACAAAATCTCCGTTGGGTGCCACATTTTCTGCCACCGACCAATCTTCCCGAATCTGATTTTTCAACTGGTCAAAGTACGCAATTTCCAGCTTTGTGCCATGCTCTACACTTCCGGATTGTGGTTCCAATTGCTGGAGAAGTAATTGAAGCAGAGTGGATTTCCCCGATCCATTCAACCCGACCACTCCAATCTTATCCCCCCGCCAGACCGTGGTCGAAAACTTTGAAACGATCGGTTGCTTATCCCACGAATAGGAAAGTTCTTTTACTGCAATTACCTTGCGGCCGGAAGTTTGCCCATCATTGGATGATAAATTTGCCCTACCCTGCAAATCTCGTCGGGCAGCACGCTCTTCCCGCATTTTAAACAGGGCACGAACTCTTCCCTCATTTCTGGTTCTGCGAGCCTGTATGCCCTTTCTTATCCATACTTCTTCTTCCGCCAGTTTTTTATCAAACACAGCTTGATTTTTTTGCGCAGCAGCCAACACTTCAGCCCGACGTTCCAGAAACTTTTCATACCCACAGGTCCATGAGGTCAACTTCCCCCGATCCAGTTCAATAATCCGCGTGGCCACCGATTTTAAAAAGGCCCGGTCGTGAGATACAAAGAGAACCGCAAGGTCAGATTTCTTTAAAAAATCCTCGAGCCAACGAATACCTGCAAAGTCGAGGTGGTTCGTCGGTTCATCCAAAATTAGCAAATGAGGTTCTGCTACCAAAGCACGGGCCAGCATCGCCCGGCTCTTATTCCCTCCGGACTGGGAATTAAAGGATTCATCCGGTTTTAAACCCACCCGGTCAATCACTGAGGCCACCCGGTGATCAAGATCCCAACCGTCAGACTGATCAAGTTGTTCCTGCAATTGATCCACCAAGAGGCTTGCATCTTCATCCTGGGGAGATTCCGCTAATTTCCGCACGACTGCATTGTACTGCCTTAGCAAGTCCCCCTTCTCCCCAAGACCCTCAGCAACCACTTCAAAAACAGTTCCCGATAGACCAACAGGGATTTCCTGATCGAG
>JAYNJW010000135.1:0-2607 GCA_038110535.1 Opitutia bacterium
CCGATCTTTGGATAAGAAAATTGTTTGTTCATTGGCGGGTTCATTCGACCCGCCTACTCGCTTTTAAACAAGCCTATTTTTTCTTTTCTTGCCTTACTTGACTCACCACTCTCATGATTAGCTCATGGATAAAGAAAGGATTATATTTGCTGGTGTAATAGTTTTGGTAGTGCTTGTTTTCTTTTCGGCAAACAAGTGGCAGAAAGCCGAAAAAAAATTAAAGAAAGCCGAAAAAAAGTTGGAGGAATACAAAAAGGGTAATTCTTCAGACTCTCCCTCTTGAACTTCTGTCGCCTAAGATACTGTACTGCTTTACCAACTCATTGCTGTACTTATTCGATCTTTGGATAAAAGATTAATTTGTTGATAAGCGAGCTCATTTGACTCACCGATGGGCTTTGGACAAAAGCCTATTTTTTCTTCATCGTCAAAAGTGTCTTCTCACAGGCAGTCACCCAATCTGCATTTCCGGAGATGTGCACATTATAGGCATCGGTTCCATCACTGATCAGATAAAAATTAGTATGCTCCATCGATTTCAAGACTTCGGATTTTAAATTGAAGCGGATTACCTGACCGGAAAAGTGCTCACCCTTGAAATCTTCAGGAACCGGATTTTCCGGTGATAGTTTACCCACGATTGACTCCTGTGCTTTCATCTGTTGCACAAAAGTATCTGACATAACCTTGAGCAAACTGGTGGTATCTATCCCCGGTGCGGAAGGCATCTTGGTAAGCATCATCGAATGTTCCAGATCAGCCGAATCAATGGAATACATATTTACTCCCAAAGATCCCTTATAAGTGATCGTAGCACCTTCAGGCAAAGAAAGCTTTAGGGGACCTTCATTTTTTGCAAGAAGTGAACCAATGGCAAAGGAAAAGAATAAAGAAAGTATAAGGAATGGGCGGGCTGAATGTTTCATAAATTGACGATCAGTTTAATAGACTTACATGCAATCAAAAAAATTGCTTCATATTTTCCACATATCCCTGATGGGAAAAGGAACACTGGCGAATTGCCTCTGTGTAATGCTCTCCTTTATCCCCCAGCCAATCGATCATATTGAGGACCAGCAGGGAGGCATAGGAATCATTATTGAGAAGTTTCAGGTAGCAAGTCCTCGCAGCCTCTTTTTCTCCCAAGCGAAACAATGTAAAGGCAGTGATGGCACGGACGGCGTCCGATGAATCATTGGTAAGCTTGTGGATTGATGGAATATCTGAACGGGCATTTTCTCCGAGTAAGCAAAGCCCAGTCATCCCCCAGTAACGAATGCCCGAATCCTGATGAGATAACATTTCCAGCAATGCTGAAATCTGTTCAGGCTTTACCCGAAGGGCCAGTTCGGAGGCACCCAGATAAGCCTTGATATCATAATGTTTCACATTCTGGGCCATTTCATAAAGAGTAATTCCAAGATCCTCTGCCCGCTTCACCCGTTCACACTCGGGTAATAATCCACAATCCCCCACCTCCAGTTGCCAGTTCTTAAGGGCCCCACGAAGCTCATCAGCTATCTTTTGATAGGCTGGATCATCAATCAGGTTGACCACATTGTCAGGATCCTCCCAAGTATCATACAATTCTTCGACCGGCTTAGTTCCGAACCATCGACCGGTCACTTCATCGGTCTTTCCTTTACGGTGCCAATCCTCCCATGCCCGGGTTGCTTCCATTTTCCAGAGGTAAGTTAATTTCTGCCCCCATGGCACATAGGGCATATAGTTGCGAATATAGAGGTAGCGTTTATCACGGACCGCCCGCTGGTTGTCACATCGTTCATCCATCCGCTCGCGGTAGCTGAAATGATAGTTTCTTTCCAACTCACTATCGGGTCCAAGAAAAATCTTACCCTGCATAATTTTTGGAACTTCAGCACCTGCGAGGCTGACCCAGGTCTTGGGCATATCGATAAAACTGACCAGGCGGTCGATTTTCGCACCCACCTTTTCCGCTGGTCTCAAGGACTTAAACTTTTCCGGGATACGAATGATTAAAGGACAATGGGTCCCGCTGTTGAACAAAAAGCGCTTACTTCGCGGAAGCACACCCCCATGGTCCGAGTTGTAAATCACGATGGTATTTTCTGCGAGGCCCTGCTCCTCCAACTGCTTAAGAAATTGCCCGACCTCAGCATCCATTCTTTTTACCGCATCGTGGTAGTGGGCATAGTTTTTGCGGATGGTTGGAATATCCGGATGATACTTGGCCAACTTTATATTTTCGGGTGAATGAGAGGTATTGTCCACCTCTCCAAATGCACGACTCTCATGGGAACTTGCCACATTGATGATCTGCATGAAGGGCTGGGCTTGTTTAAGCTTTTTCCAGTCAATCTTGGTTGAGTCCCAGCACTGATTATCTGGTCTGCCCCCGATGTTGTAATCCGTTTTGCGGACATTGGAACAGTAATACCCAGCAGCTTTTAAGTAGTCCGGATAATATTTGATCTGATCATGCACGATGTCGTAGCGACTACGCATCGGCAATGTGCCCAGCGTGACTGGGTGAATACCCGTGATCCAGCCACTGCGGGATGGTGCACAGACAGGAGCATTGGCAAAACAATTGAGATATTGAAATCCCTCACTTGCCAGCTTGTC
>JAYNJW010000136.1:0-2600 GCA_038110535.1 Opitutia bacterium
CTCCACCCATCGTTATCAGAATCGTAGATCAAGGGATTGGAATTATAAATTACAGCGGCTTCAACTACAGGTATTCCCGCTACTTCTTGACGATCATTTAAACCATCACCATCCGTATCTCCTTCGAGGGGATTGGTACCATAGGAAAATTCCTCTACATTTGTTAATCCATCCTGATCATTGTCCTCGGTAATGTTACCACCATCAACCCACCAGTCGTCGTCTTTTTCCATGAAAGAATCGAGATATTTGTTAAGCCATTTTTCTCTAGAACTAAGCAGGTTGCGAGTAGAGGGTCGAATGTATATGATTTTACTTAAGTTATGTTCCACTCCAGACTGGTCAGAAAAAGTGGCATTTGCTTCCACAGTTAAAAGACCGCTGAAATAAAGAGGTTTAATCACCGCCCCTGCTCCACTGGATAAATCGCTGTAGTTGTTATCCCACACCTGGGGTAATAAAGTCTCGGGAATATTAAAACCCCGGCGATTAACCTCAATCTTTGCAATGCCATTGTTTGCATCCACTTCAGTTACATTAGCATCAAACCCATATCCCTGAGAAAACCTGATTCTGTCTCCAGCGGAGTATCCGTTCCCGCCTGCCAAAATTTCAAATCCCTTAATTGAGCCTACTCCTTGACGAAGGGTAGAATACAGGAAAAGCCTGACTTGATCGCCTGAAGCATTGACATCACGAATCCCGGAATCTCCCAATAATTGGGCTACCCGGGAATTGTTTCCATCCGATGCATTAAAGTCCAACTTGATACTCCAATCAATTTGTGTATCAACGATCGATCCGTTTGCATCAAATACCACCCCGTTAAGATTGAAGGGTTGGTCCCCACGGAAACTGGTTGATAATGGCACCTCCAAGGGATTTAAACCTCCGGAATCATCAGGAAAAAGGACCAGCCTTGGTTTTCCCAAAGTTTCCGATCCAGCCGAACCAAAATTAATCGTCTGGTTGGACTCAGAGAAATAAAAACTTTCAAAGAAATCGACCCCGGTTATGGAACTGCTGTATACAATGGTAAACCGATCGCCTGGAAAATAAGCCGTGGTGGCCTCGTTATCGACTATGGTTAAGTTTAATGACCCATCCGCATTCACCGATAGATCAACCTCTGGAGTCGCGGTGCCGATATTTTTGCCATCGGGAATAAAGGTCAGCTCAGGGGGGTCTTGCGAGGGGTCGAAGCCACGCCCTACTCCCTGCAGTGTTTTGTTATAGAACTCCAGTAGAAATTCATTTTCGGCATCCAGTTGCTGCGAAGGGCGAACCAAATTTCGGGATTCTAATGACCAAACAAGTGCACTCTTGCCCTCGCCCAAATTATCCGACTCCAGGACCAATTGAGGAAAGCCTGGAACATAAAGAACCTCTGAAATGCGGGTGGGGCTGGATTGGGGACGGAAAGTACTTTCCTGCCATTTTATATCTTCCAAAAAGACAGTAACATTATACATTCCTGGATCCAGGTTTCCGAATGCATACTGACCATTTTGGTCGGTGTAGGAAAACTGCTTTTTAATCGTGGGCTCATCTAAGGCCCAACTAGAGGCGGGCACGGGCTCAGAAACCAAAATTCGGTTCCCCAATTTCGGGACTACCTGAGATTGCGGTCTTGTTACACCATTGCCATAAAAGAGTTGAGTCGGGAAACGGTCATCAATGTATAATTCGATGTAAGATTTTTTGCTGTCCGCATCATAGTCGACAACATCGTTTAAGCGGATGTATGTACTCTTGTTTTCTTCTTCGTATCCAAAGTCTAATATGGAGTTTAAAAATAAATTCCGGCCATCAAGAAAAATGGCATCCGGTCGCTCATCAAACAATCCACGCTCAATGACCGTGCCTGTTGAATTGTCATCATAAGTTGCGGTATCACCCAAGACAAATTTGGAAAGAACGCTTGTGGAAAATCCCTTAACTTTAGCTTCTACGAAATCTGCTGAACCATTAAAATCATTATCAATGGTTAAAGAACTGTTGAATTCTATGGTGATATCGGATAGCTCGGGAGTGCTCCTACCAGAAGAGTAGAGACCGGGCTCGATCACCTCTACAGATAAAATCCGGTCACCTAGATGGTCTTCCAATATTGGGGTACCAAAATTCCAATCTCCTTGAATGGTTCCATCCTCTTCTGGGTGTCGAGCTATTACCTGCAGCCTCTCAGGGTAACCATACAGAGCGTCATTGGTTTGATCCCACGTCCATGGCCTTTCCTGGAAGCCCTGCCCTGCCCCCTTGGGCCGGTTAATTTGATCAATTTCCAGATTCTTCAATTTTGGGTCATCCAAAATGACCGATGTATTAAGGCCGTACTCGTCAAATACCGGAAATGCATCCACCCCGCTGCCTGAGCCCTCCACATAGATCTGGGAGGCATAATAATTTGATCCGTTATCCTCCACCACAATCTCAATAATTCTCCCATTTTTACAAATAACGGAGAGGTTTGCATCCATGTGTATCCAATCGCTTCGAGGATTTCGGTAAATCGCATCATCGTGTAGAATATAACTGCTTTTGGTTCCCCAGCATTTTCTCACAAGAAAACCGACATCCAAATGGGTTTCGGTTTCTGG
>JAYNJW010000137.1:0-2556 GCA_038110535.1 Opitutia bacterium
GGCGAAACCCAGAATCGAACTGGGGACACAAGGATTTTCAGTCCTCTGCTCTACCGACTGAGCTATTTCGCCAAATCACCAAAAGGGGTGTTATGATAAATTTAGAACTAGTGGTCAATTATGAAACTTTTTTCTTGGAAAAATCTAGCTCGGTGCAGAATAATCGACGAGTTGATTTTGCAGAGGTGAGAGCTTCCTGTTTATCGGGTCGTGGTCCGAATATCCATAGAAAAGAAAACCCACAAATTTCTCGTCCATAGGTCTTTTCAGACCAATAACTTTACTGAATTGAGTATGTTTCCAAACAGGAGCGGTGCTCCATTTTGCGGATATTTTGTGTGCTTCGAAGAGCAGGAGCAGATTTTGGATAATGCAGCAAGTGGATGCGTAGTTTTCTTCGATCAAATTTTCGTTTTTGCTAAAAAGGGCAGAGTTTGAATCGCTGAAAGATGTGACCACAAGCAGTCCGGGTGCCTGGCTCCATTCTTTTTCTTTTCTCGCGGCTCGTTCGCTAAGGACGGAATTGTGCCCGTCGCCTTGGATCGTTTCAGCCATTAATTGAGCAAGCTGAGTAATTTTCTCGCGGTTTAGCAGATAAAACCTAGCCGGTTCAGTACGGTGGTGGTTGGGGGCATGCCGGGCCTTATCAATGATGCGAGTAATGGTATCTCTTGGCACTGCCGAATGAAAGGAAGCAGGCTTTCGGGTTCTTCTTTTTTGAATGATTTCGGTGAGTTTTTCCTGATCCATACATGAGGTAGGGGAAATCGCACCTGAAGACTCTTTAGACCTTTTCAAAGATTAAGCTTACATTAGCTCCACCGAACCCACTACTGTTGCTCATCACTGTGGACAGTTGTTGCAATTTCGTTTTTCTGAGAAGATTTAAATGTTCCAACTCGGGGTCGGGATTGGTGACATGAGCGGACCCAGGGATAAACCCGTCCTTGATTGCCAGGCAACAAAACGCAGCCTCCATAATACTGGAGAGAGATAAACCATGACCGGTAAGAGCTTTGGTACTGGAAAGTTGAAGCCTTTGGGGTAGGGGAAACACTTCTTTGACTGCCTTCATTTCAGAAGCATCTCCGATCGATGTAGAGGGGGCATGGGCATTAAGGTACTCGATATCGGTTGGTTGAAGTTTGGCATCTTGAAGTGCTCTTCGCATAGCGTCTTGAAGCCCCCTGCCTTGTGGGTGGGATATGGCTACATTGTGCCCGTCTGATCCCTGCCCCCAGCCGGAAAATTTGGCGTAGGGAGTAACCCCTCGCCTCATTGCCTCCTCTTTGGTCTCCAAGACCATGGTCACGGCACCGCCGGTTCCAACAAACCCGTTTCGGTTTATATCAAATGGTCGGGACGCTAAGTCTGGGTTCTTTTCCAACGAAAGTGCTCTCATCCCGCAAAATGGTACGATACTTTCGAAGTTGCAATCCTCAGCACCCACCACAAGCATTCGTTTCTGTCTGCCAAGCCGGATTTCATCCAAGGCTGTGCCAAGGGCATGCCCAGATGATGCACAGGCGGAGACCAACCCCATCGACGAACCTCGTATACCCAGCGCGGCAACAAGATTAAAGGTTAATGTGCCGGAAATTGACGCAACAATGGCGAGTGGATTACAAGCCATTACTCCATGTCGATCCATTTTTTCAAAATGTTTATGGATCGAACGCATTGACCCACCAGAAGCCGTGTAAATCCCGGCATTTGCATCATGCAGGTCAGCGGGTTCAAGATGAGCCTCCTTAATCGCTTGCTGGAGTGAACACCATGCATAGAGCACATGGGGAGAAAAACTCCGCAGTCGTGAGCGTGGAATTTGGTACTCTGATGGGAATACCCAGTCTTCCGGATCATGTGCATCCAAATTAAAGCCATTTATGGTTCCTGCAACCTTGACCGGTGATTCTGAAACTTGCAGCATGGCAGGTGAGGTTATGCCATGCGTCAAGTTGATGAGGCTTTCTTTTACTTTTTCTCTCTCAGAACCTATACTGGTAATAAAGCCCAACCCGGTTACCCATACTTCAATCATTCAAAAAATTGTTGGATTAAATGGAAAAGATGATGACTGGTGGAGCCGATCGGGATCGAACCGACGACCTCCACAATGCCATTGTGGCGCTCTTCCAACTGAGCTACGGCCCCAAAAAGAATAGTATGATTTAAAAATTGAAATCCGACAAGATCAATTCATGGAACAGATTCGAACTAGGCAGAGGGGGGCCTCATCGGAGGGCGGGTGATTTTAAGGCCACTTGTTTTCTTTTTGCCTGACTTTAGCGAGAGGGTCGGTTTGCCCGGTTTTCCACCAATACCTGGTTTGTTTTCCTTGGTTTTAAGGGATAAAGTAGGCTTGCCGGGAGCACCTGAAGGTTTGGGAGGGGAAGGCGGGGCACTGGGTGCTGGCATAGATGGTTCGGGGGGCAGGTCGAGCGAAGGAGCGGGAGGTGGAGCGAGTGGAACAGGCTCCTCGGCCATATCCTCACCCATGGATGGGGGAGCAATGGGAGGAAGTTCGGGAACAGAATCTTCCTGCACGGGCTCATC
>JAYNJW010000138.1:0-2538 GCA_038110535.1 Opitutia bacterium
ACAAATCCAAACATAACCGGCTGGGGAATCAGCCGGACAAAGCGGCCCAGTTTTAAAATACCGCATCCAATCTGTATAATTCCCATCAGAATGACTGCGGCAAAAAGATACTGGGTGCCCATGTCTGGTCCCAATCCCAGTGCTTCTCCGCGCTCATTTCCCAAAAGAACCACGGAAACCATAATCACCGCAAGAGCACCGGTTGCTCCAGATATCATACCGGGCCTTCCTCCGAGCAAGGCAGTAATCAGGCATACCATAAAAGCTGCGTAGAGTCCGATGATTGGGGCGACTCCAGCAATGATGGCAAAGGCGACTGCCTCGGGGACTAGGGCGAGTGCTACGGTTAGACCGGAGAGTAGGTCGTCTTTTGCGTGGAGGCGGTTGCCAAATTTTCGATAGATGAGTTGAAACACAGGAATAATTGTTGCGGATGAATAGAAGTGAAAGGGATAAAGCTGATCCATTATTCGTGCTCAAACTAATTTGATTTAGTGCACAGAATAAAGATTCCACCTATCACCGGGTGCTAAAAAATAGCACAAGAGGTTCACAATAGATCAAAAACCCAATATCAACAAGGACATCTTCGGGTTTGAAAAAAGTCGACTCCTTCAACAATGCCCGCAACTTGAAGATTTAAATGATGATCAAAAAAATAATTACCCATCCAGGAGGTGCCCATAAAGACGAGTTTCTTGCCTGTGCAATTTTACTGGCGGAATATAAAGTCCCTGTTTTTAGGCAGGAGCCAGCGGACGAAGACTTATTAAATCCTGAAATTGCTGTACTTGATGTTGGGCACCGCCACGAGCCTGGTCTCCATAATTTTGATCACCATCAATTTACCCGCGATGCAAAGCCAACCTGTTCTTTATCCTTGGTTCTGGATCATTATGGAATTTATGAGGATGCCCTTGCTTTTTGTCCGTGGTTGGAAGTAGCGGAGTGGTTTGATTGCCGCGGTCCAAAAGATACCTCTGAGTGGCTGGGGGTGGACCGGGAGACTGTCAGTAGACTGAACTCGCCCCTTGATATTACTTTGCTGCAAGCCTTCTCCAAGTCCGATCAACACTCGCCCGGCGAACCAGTTTGGGAACTGATGAGAATGATTGGCATGGAACTTCTCCTGTATATCAGGAGTTTAAGATCACGGATTGAACAGGTTTCAAAAATTGCCGAGGTCTGGGAATTAAACCATGGGAATCGATTGATCAAGGTGATGTTTGTTCCAAGGGCGGACAAAGAAATTGAAGAGGTTTCTGCTGCAATGGGCTGGCATATCAAAGAGCTTGGTTTGGAAGAGGAAGTGGTTGCGATGGTTTATCCGGACAGCAGGGGAGAGGGCTATGGGATGAAACGATTCAATGACCGAGTAGAGATGGATTTTTCCAGAATCGAAAAAGAGCCAGAAGTCCGCTTTGCCCATGCTCGGGGATTTATTGCCAAGGTGGAAAGAGTTGCGCTTGATCGGTTGAAGGAACTGCTCTTAAAGTCGCTTCTTAATTAGATGCTATTTCTTATGACAAAGACTTTGCTTCAATTTCTTTTTCTGTTGTTTATAACAGTACCCGCCCTTTGGTCTGGAGTGAAATTGAACTTTGTTGCTCAAGAGATTGATCAAAACTTTGCCGAGGGGTGTGCCGTGGGAGATTTGAACAAGGATGGGGGTTTGGACATCGTATCTGGAAAATTCTACTACCTAAGCCCAGACTGGAGGCCAGTTGCCTTTCGGGAACTGGAAGGATTTGGGAAGGATTATTTGCAGGACAATGGAGACCATATTTTTGATGTCGATGGGGATGGTTGGTCTGATATCGTTTCCGGGCAATTTACCAAGCCTGCAGTTCTTTGGTTTCAAAATCCTGGGAGTTGGCCTATCGCCAAGACCAAGCATTGGGCCAAACAACCTTTGCTTGATACAGGTTCGAGAAGGAACGAAATCTCTTTTCTCCGAGATATGAATGGAGATGGGGACCTGGACTACATCGGGAACAGTTGGGGAGAGAAGGAAGCAATGAAAGTGTTTCTTTTCTCCCGAGACCATAAAGAATCGATAACATCAGAGCATGTTGTTTCGACCACAGGAAATGGACATGGTCAGGGATTCGGGGACTTAAATGGGGATGGTTTGGAAGATATTGTATTCATGTATGGATGGTATGAGAGACCGGTATCCAATCCCTTTGGTCAAGAATGGAAGCTAAGAAATGATTTCACTTTACCCAAGGCAAGCTGTCCCATTGTTGTCTTTGATCTCAATGAGGATGGCCGGTCGGACTTGGTATGGGGGAAGGGCCATGATTATGGCCTATATTGGTATGAACAACTTGAGCCGGAGGAGGACGGGACCACCCGCTGGAAGCATCATTTGATTGATGATTCAATCAGCCAGCTTCATGCCATTATCATGGCTGATCTTGATGGCGACGGTCGCAAGGAGATAATAACTGGCAAGAGATACTATGCTCACAGTGGTAGGGACAAAGGAGCGGAAGATCCGATTGTGCTAGTTCGTTATTCCTATGAACTGAAGGA
>JAYNJW010000139.1:0-2525 GCA_038110535.1 Opitutia bacterium
CGAGGTTGGACTCCTCTGCCGGTTGACAAACACAACCCATGATCACCTCGTCGATAGTGGCGGGATCAATTCCGGTACGGGCAAGCAGTGCTTTGACAACTGCGGTGCCAAGGTCGCCCGCACTCAGGCGGGACAGTTTTCCCCCTGCCTTGGTGAAAGGTAGGCGTACACCGTCCACAATATGTAGGCTTCTGGTATTCATTTTACGATCTCCTTTCTTTTTCTGCGTCTTCTTGGGGTAGGATTTAGGTTCGTTGGGGGAGAGGGATTGACTGATCGGTTATCGACAATTTTTTCTTCCTTCAAATTTTTACCCACTCCATGCAGGCGGCGCATTTCCTCTGCCGAGTGATAGGCAATTTCATTGGGGGTAATCTCGGCGACTTCCCTGAATCGACGGCGTACTAGATCTTCCACTTCTTCCTTTAAATGAATGGGTTCAAGGGAGAGGTGAAGTCGGAGTTCGTCCACATCCATAGGGTCGTTATTGGCCTTGGCCAGTTCGATCTGCCAGCTGCCAATTCCGTCCACATCATCAAGAATCACTTCCAGTTCATTGAAATCGACCAGCGATCCCTTGATTTTATCGAGTTTCATTCTCCTTTTTTCAGATACCCGGGAAATTCTGCCGAGCAAGCGGGGCAGGATGCGGCCGCAGGCAGGGCAGGGAGACCAGGTCAGTCCACCTTCAGAAAGATCGCCGGTGCGGTAGCGTAGGACAATGGATCCACGGGCATCCAGTGGAGTGTAAACGATTTCACCAGGTGTTTCAGGGGGCAAGGGGTCGCCGGTTTGAGGATCCACGATCTCGATCAGTCCATATTCCGGGGAGAGATGGTATCCGGTCGAGGCTTCCTCAGGAGATACCGCACATTCCGTCCATGCACCCTTGGCCTCCGTAAATCCATAAGTGGAGAGGATGCGAATATTAGGAGAGCCTAATTCGTCTGCTAGTCCGGCCAGTTTTCGACGCAGCCCGGGAGGTGCTTTTTCGCCACCCAGCGCAATTACTTTCAATCCCTCCACTTTCTCGCCGACTTCCAAGGCCCGGCGGAGCATGTGATAAACAAAGGTGGGCATTCCCACAAGTACGGTGGGTTTACTTTTTACCAACAGCCTTAAGTTGCCATCCGTGCCCATGGTTTTACCGCCCCCGGTTCCCAGATGAAAAGCACCTGCCTGATCCGCGGCATGATAAGTCAACCAGTAGGCAAGGTGGGGGGCATAGGGAAAAACATTGAGTACCCGGTCTTCCCGGGTGCAGTTGCCTGCTTGCATAATTCTTCCTCCCATCACTCCGAGGTGGTTGATATCCCTGCGGGTATAAAGGAAAGGAACGGGTTCGGCGGAGCGACCGGTGGTGGAAGTGAGCAGAATGGGGCGGTATTCCTCATCCAGTGCAGTACGGGTGTTTTCGATGCCGGTGAATAGGGCACGAAGAATGGTGCCTGGACGGCGGCGAAGTTTTTCCGCGTCTGGAAGAATGAGGAAATCACGGATTCGCCCCTCGGTTACAGCCACAGCGAGGTCGGCTTTACTGGTGAAAGGAAGTTTGGAAAGATCCTCTAAATCCCTGAGATCGGTCGGGCCAATGCCCAGGCTCTTTAGTTTCCTGCGGTAATGGACGCAGTGGGGAAAGACTTGGTCGCGGATAAAGGATCGAAAAGTTTTGTTTTGCAGGGCACGGGCCTCATCAGCAGACCTTTTGCCCCATGCGGGATGGTGCGATGCGTTCATGATTGAATCAATGGTTTGGGGGTAGCGGCACGAATGGCCGATAAAATTTTAGGGATAGATTTTTCTGCGGACTGCCTGCCCATTTCGATAAAGCGTTCAGGCTTATAAAATTCATACCAACGGGAATGAAAGCTGTAGGCGTTGATGACAATATCCGCATCGCTAAGGCTTTTGGACAGCCTGCGTGCCTGTCCCACCTGCACACAACGGTCCAGTACCTGAAGCCCACTACCAAAGGAAAAGGGATTGAAGGTTTGGTTGAGGAAGTTGAGGATGGGATGTTTTTTTGCAAAGCGTCGGCGCAAGGCCTTGTTTTTCTTTCCGTAATTTCTGAGTTCGTGCGGTGGCATCATTACATTGGATGCAATCACAATATCCGCACCCATTTCATAGAGTTTTCTTACCGGTAAGGGAGCAGCTATTCCTCCATCGACAAAGTGTTTTCCCCGAATCTTTTTCGGGGCAAAAATACCAGGTAATCCGCAACTTGCCCGCACTGCATCAGCCACATCACCCTGATCGAACCATACGGTCTCGAGGTTCTCCAGATCGGTTCCGGATACAACCAAGGGAGTTCTTAGTTCCTTGAACTTGGCGTATTTTAATCTACGGCGGAGGCTGTCCTCCACAATTTTTCCTCTGAGCAGTCCGCGGACTGGCCAGATTTTGGGATCTGCAAGTTTTAAGGCTCCCAAGAGACCGCTGTGCTGCATTGCCATGTGGTCCATTTCATCAGGGTCGTACCCTTTTGCCCAAAGTGCCCCGACATAGGCTCCCATGCTGGAACC
>JAYNJW010000140.1:0-2429 GCA_038110535.1 Opitutia bacterium
TTGCTGAAATTATGCAGGAAACAAGTATTGTTGCCTGGCAAAAATTCAGTGACCTTAAAAACCCAGAATCAGATTTTGGTAAATGGATGTGTGTAATTGCGCGCTACGAGATTCTAAAATACCGCCAGACAAAAGCCCGAGACCGTATGATCCTCGATCAATCCATTGTCGAAAAAATTACCGATGAAGCACTGGACGATTCTGATAGCAGAGAAAAATACCTCTCTACTCTCGACCAGTGCCTAGGCAAACTTTCCCAAACAAACTCCGATCTCCTCCTCAGTGCATACGATCCCAGCCAATCGATTAAAACAATAGCCAAAAATTTGCAGAAAACTCCTGATTCCCTCTATCAAAAACTTCGGCGCTTGAGGTTGAAACTAACCAAGTGTATGAGTGCGGAATCCTCTCTTGATCTATCGTGAAACAAGCAGACCAATTTTTAATCGACCGCTACTTCCAAGGCAACCTTTCGGAAAAGGATAAAATTGCGATCAATCAGTTATTGGATTCCAGCCGGGAAGCCCGTGACTATTTCAGAAAGGCAGCCCTTCTCGACAGTGTCCTTCATGAAAAGGCCTCTCTTCCTCTTCCAGAAATCGCCTCGCACAAACAGCCCCATCCCATGGTTCCGTGGCTGGTTGCAGCTGCCTGCATGGTTCTTGCCCTGATTGCATGGAGTAAAAACCTCTCCCATAACTACGAATATCGTGGTCAAAAGTTCACTTCCACCAACACTCCTCAAACCCAGCCCATCGCCCACTTGATTGATTTCTACAAGGCTGAGTTTTCCTCACAGCATAGCCCCAATGATTTGGCCCTGAACCAGGGATTGTACGAACTCAAATCCGGATTCATCGAGCTGCGATTCAAGAACAATGCAAGGATCTTGATGGAAGGCCCGGCCACTTTCTTCATCGAGGACGAATTAAATATGAACCTTACTCAGGGAAAAGTAAGGGCTGTGATTCCGCAGACGGCTCACGGGTTTACCGTTCGTACCGAAGATGCAGATTTTGTCGATCTTGGCACAGAGTTCTTTGTTTTCGCTAATCCCGCAAAAAAACTCAGCCAGGTGGATGTCCTTTCCGGCGAAGTCAATGTAGTCAAGCCTGCATCTCAGGAACTTTTAAAAAACCTCAAATACAGGCAGTCCGCCCAATTGGATTCCGGAATTCTTAAAAAGTCTCCATTTGCGAACAAAGCCGATCTCCCCATCCCTGGTCAACTGGCCACATATCGCTGGCTTGACCGAGCCAAAGAATTGGCTCGCGACCGCAGTTTAATCGCCTACTTCCCCATGCTCAGCTGGAACTCAGATGAAATCGATGCACCAGTTAACAAAACTGGTTTCCCTGAAGAGTTTCTCTCGAAAAAGATTTTAGATTGGCAGCGTCTTCGTAACTTTGCCTCCAATCCACGAGCCTCGCATGGGGTTAAAGGTATTGCTTCCTGGTCCAGTGGCCGATGGCCCAAAAAATACAGCCAGGACTTCAGTAGCCCGTTTGCCAGAATCGATTTTGAAATTTATGGGAGCTTTGAGGAAATAACCATTGGAGCATGGGTCAATATTAACCAACAGCCCAACGAGCTTACCTCCATCCTAAGCTCAGATGGTTGGGTCACTCCCGGAAAAGTCCATTTCAAAACCAACCGGGCTGGTGGCCTGCACTGCTCCATGCCCAGTATCAATTCCTTACCCACCGAATATGCCAGTACAGTAGTGCTAAACCGCTGGATTTTTGTAAGCGCGCAAATTCAAACCAATGAAGCGGGCACCACTTCCTTATGCCGGGCTAACGGTTTAAAGACTTCTCTTATGAAAGGCCCCATCACCAAAATTGAGCCAGGCAAAGTGAAAATGGGAAATTGGTACGATGATAACCTGAATAAATTTGAACGATACCTCTGCGGCAAAATCGATGAACTGATGATTTGGGATCGTTGCCTAAGTGCGGAAGAAATTAAAAATTTATACGAAGCGGGAAAACCTGAGGCCCCTACTTTTCTCGCGGTAAAATAACCCGCTCCTGAAGGAGGAAACCCTTTTTCCTCCAATAACCTCCTCATTCTTTTTTGTTAAACTCGGATTTTATCCATTGAAAAGATTAAAGATGTGATTAGCTTTACACTTGTCATGCACTATTTGTCATTTGTTTGTGCCCTGGTTATTCCAGTTGCCCTGTCCTTTGGCAATTTGGATTTCAACCGGGATGTTCGTCCGATCCTATCGGATAAGTGCTTTTCCTGCCATGGCCCCGATGAAGAGGGAAGGAAAGCCGACCTGCGGCTGGATATCGAAGAATATGCCAAGGATGAGGATATGATGGCCATTGTCACAGGAGAACCCGAAGAGAGTGAAATCATTTTCCGTATCCATTCCGATGATGAGGATGAATTGATGCCCCCGCCGGAAATTGGAAAACCAT
>JAYNJW010000141.1:0-2376 GCA_038110535.1 Opitutia bacterium
TCAAAATGCGCTTCAGGGCGACAATGGGATCCGTCTCCCAGGGGCACCGCTGAATAATCCAGAGGAGCAGAGCCACCACGATCAGAGAAATCGCATAAGTCAGAAAGACCCTTTTAAGGTACTGAAACCAGTGCTTGGCCAGATGAGAACGATAAAAATTAAAGTACACGAACAATCCGATGAACACCAAAGAAAGACCACTCAAACCCATGGCGTTTCTTAAGGGCAATTCGATGCTCAATTTCCACACCTCTTCGGTAAAGGCCATAGGAACGGCAAGTAAGGAAGCACCCACAATTACCTGCATGACATCGCGAAGATGAAACTCCACCATGAAAGGCTTAAGTGCATGGGAGATCACATTGCCCGCCTCGTCAACAATGGGAACTACCCGATGGAGGTATCCCCCTATCCTCTTGATCGCCACTTCCGCCAGATTTTCTTTTTTATTCATTTGGATGAGGTTAAGGCTTCCCGGATCTCCTTTGGGCGATCAGTGGTGATGGAAGAAATACTCCGCTTCACCAGTTCTTTTGCCACTTCAGGATCATTCACCGTCCACGCATGCCATTCATAATCCGCATTCATCACTGCTTCAGTATATTCTTCTGGTATACCAAAATAAGAATCCAAACCATCGGCCTGACAATCTCGCAAGGTGGAAAGGACGGTGGCAAGGGAGGGCGTCCACTCCCCCTTTTTCTTTTTTATATGGCACAACCAATACGCCTTGTGCTGGGGTCTGGCCTTTTTAAATTGTTTAATCACATCCTGGTTAAAACAAATCAGGACGACCTGGTCATCTTTCAGCCCGCTTTTTTCGATCTCCTCGATCAAAGGATCAACAATTTCCGGCCCACACTTAATCTCTACAAAGATCTTTTTTCCTTGGGGAATGGTTGCAAAAATATCGCTAATCAAGGGCATGGGGGTTCCGCGGAATTTTTCATCCTTCCATTTCCCCACATCCAGTTTTTGGAGATCCGCAAAAGAGGTATTAGCTACCTCCAGTTTTTTGCCGGTTAATCGCTTGGTGTCCTTATCGTGAAAACAAATGATCTTGCCGTCCTCGGTTAGCAGAAAATCCCCCTCCACCGCATCCGCTCCCTGCTCCCAGGCAAGCTCGAAAGCGGGCAAGGTGTTTTCCGGAGCTTCATGGGAAGATCCACGATGGGCAACGATCATTGGTGGAGAAGCATGAGTATTTAAAAAACCAAGGAAAACAAGCAGAAAGTATCGGGGAATCACAAGTTTGATAAGTTTACAAAATCGAGATAATTGACAAATCAAAAGATGCAGAAAATAAAATCCATATGGCGAGAAAATCACTATTCAAAAAAGGATAAATCTCTCGAAGATCTAGCAATGGCTGAAACCTTAATCCTTCGTGAATGACCACTTTCCATTTGTAAGAAATTCTTCGATCCTTAGATATGTATACTATGCAAATTAGCAGAATAAAGTGTAACCTAAGCGTACTCATTTTTTCATCTGTCCTCTTCGTTACAGGCAATCTGGTTATCGGTGCCACCGGTTTTCCGCCTGATCCCAAATTAGTAGTTGATGCAGATACCGGGCTTTCCCTACCCGAAGGCTTTGATAGCGAATTACTCTACAAGGTGGATCGAGAAAAGTATGGATCATGGATATCGATGACCTTTGATAACCAAGGCAGACTGGTGGTATCTGATCAGGATGCTGCCGGAACCTTTCTGATTGAGGTTCCTGAAATAGGGAAAACTTTATCTGAGGATAAAATCACCAAACTGCCCCTCGAGAGCGGTCAGTGGGGTATGCTCTATGCCTTTGATCACTTGTACATGGTATCCCAGCGGAAATTGGTCCGGGTACCAGTGTCCAAATCTGGAGATTATGGAAAAGCACAAGATTTATTCCCGCTTAAGGGAGGTTGGGAACACGGACCTCACTCACTCATTGTTACGGAGGACGGCACGGGTCTCTATTTCGTGGCCGGAAATTTTGCACGGGATCCAGAATTCGAAAAATCCCGTATCCCCACCAATTGGAAAGATGATGTACTTCTGGAAAACTATGCTTATGGTCATAACGGGACTGGAAAAGCCCCTGGTGGTTGGGTTCTCCGTTTAGATCCCGATGGATCCAACCGGGAAATGATCAATATGGGGTACCGTAACCCCTGCGACTTTGCCTTGAACCGCGATGGGGAAATGTTTGTGTACGATGCCGATATGGAGTGGGACATGGGTGCACCCTGGTATCGCCCCACCCGGGTAAACCACGGAGTATCCGGTGGAGAAAACGGCTGGCGTGCAACCTCCAAGAAGTGGAGAAAATATTTCACCGACACCGTGGGATCCGTGGTCGATATCGGCCCAGGTTGCCCAACCGGTGTAA
>JAYNJW010000142.1:0-2349 GCA_038110535.1 Opitutia bacterium
GTCCCCTGGGAAACAAACTGGAATTGCTCTTCCTCGGTACCGGTGCGGCGAACTGGCCAGCAAACAGGTACCCGCCCTTGAGCCAAAAACTTGCGAGAGGAGAATGGCGGGGCATGTCCTCCATGGTGGTCAACGGACACATTCTGATTGATTGCGGACCAACCGTGCTCGAGGCAATGAAGCGTTATCAGGTGAATCCCGCAGGGATTACCGACATCCTGCTTACTCATACGCACTCGGATCATTTGCACCCCGGCAACATCCTGACCGTGGCCAACTCCAGGGATGAGAACCTGGGGCCATTGAGATTCTGGGGAAATCCGCAAGCATTGAAACTGGTACCTGATTCAGAGCGTATTGAAAAGCGACCGGTGACTGTCGAACAACCCTTTCAAATCGATGGTTTGGAAGTTACCGGGCTTGAGTCCAATCATCATGTGGATGGAACCAATGAGACCTGCCTGATCTATTTGATTGAATCTCCAGAAAAGTGCTTTCTTTATGCCACCGATGCGGGGTGGTTACTCAATCGCACCTGGATTTATCTGAGGAAAAAACGCCTCGATTCCATAATCTGGGATGCAACCATGGGAGAGGTTACCGGAGACCCCCGGATTTTCGGGCACAACGACCTGGTCATGATTCGGCACATGAACGCTACCCTTGCCAGCCAGAAGGTGCTGAAACCGGATGCCAAAATCATTCTCACCCACCTTGCCCAAAAACTTCATCCTGCCCATGAACAGCTGGAATCTCGTCTACTGCCCGAAGGTCTCATTCCCGCCTACGACGGAATGTCCGTTGCGCTTTAATCAATGTCGTGACTCATAAAAGAACCAAGGTGATATGATCTTATGAAAAAAACGCCAATTCTCATTGCGATCACCCTATCTGGATTGCTCGCTGTTAGCTCCCTCTTCTCAGCCAATTCAAAAGAACCCATTTCCGTGCGGGTAGCCGCGTACAACGTGGAGTTTGGCAAAAATGCTTCGCCTGAAGAAATTGGCAAAATGTTCAAGCCCTACAATTTGGACATCATCGGATTTAACGAAGTCCCGGATGGGGACTGGACCGCTCGCGTGGGCAAAGTCCTGGGGATGAAGCACACTTATGTGGGCAAAATTTCATCCGCCAATCATAAGGACAAATACAAATCCATCCTTAGCCGGACACCCCTGCAAAGCACGGTTGAACATGAACTCACTGTTCAGCGAAAGCGTTCATGGAACCCGGCATCCGTGGTCCGGGCAGTCACTCAGATAAACGGCATTCCCCTTTCTTTTTATTCCCTCCATATTTGCCGCTCGACAGACAGTGATAAAACGGGCCATGCCTACCGGTTGGCCAATGAGATCCTGCCCAAAGATAAAACTGACCGGATAATAGTGCTCGGAGATTTTAACAACGAGATGGGTGATCATGCTCTTAAGAAAATTGAGCAAGCGGGCATGCGGGCAACATGGGAGGACCTCAAAATTGATGTATCCAAAAAATTTACTTACAATGCCCTGGATCCCAAAAAGAACCACGGAGTGATCGATCATATTTTTTACAGCACCAAGTCAAAAGCCGAAGTGACGGAAGGTGGAATCATTGAATTAAAGAAAGCACTGTCCGACCACAAGCCAGTCTGGGCGGAGATCGTATTTGAATAAGAATGTTTCTTGCAAAGCCCCTAGTTATTGCGGTTCTCAGTGGGCTTATCTGGGGAACTTTGGCTTATGGTTTACTTTGCAATGAATCTGCCTGGGGAAGAATTACTGACTTCAGTTGGTTGTGCGTCATCCTAAGCCCAGTGATTGGTGTATTGGTTTATTATTTATCTTATTGGATATTCTCCAAAGGCCTTTGGGTTAGAATTTTGTGGTCCATCCTGATGCTTTATTTTTCTTCCGGATTGCTTGGATTGTTTTTAGGAATGGCGGATTTCTTTCACCCTCTCCGTTCGAGCAGTGAAGTATGGTATAGCTTTACCGAAATGCCCCTATCTTTTTGGTGGGGCATCACCTTTACTCCTTTCCTTTGGACTCTTTTTTTGTTCGCATTTGGTAATCAGGAACTGATCAGATACTTGGTAAAAAAGAGCACAGTTTAAAAACAAGCCTCCAAAACACCCGACATGCCCATCACCCTAGCACCCATCACCCGCCGAAACTTTATCAGAGGTTCGCTCGCCTTGAGTGGTAGTGCATGGATCAAATCAGGTGCGATGGCAAAGCAGCCAACCTTTGACCCCAACCGGGTGGCCCTGCTTGCGGATACCCATATCAGCGACGATCCAAAACAGTTCTATCCCGGCACCAAATGGCCAGGATCTCCGGTTAAAGAAGAAGAACATGAATGGGTAAA
>JAYNJW010000143.1:0-2291 GCA_038110535.1 Opitutia bacterium
CACCGGTTTTTGGTTTCTTACTCAAATATAGGTCCGGAAGTCCTTCCTAGCTAATCAGATGTACTCAAAACAATTTTCCGAATCTAAGAAAAAGTCCAAACAGGGAAGTATCATTCATAAGCATGTCTACAGGACATTGAACAGAGTATATTTTATCTACTCATCCAAAGTATATATGGATTGGGATAATTTTTTAATCAACGGAATGATCTGCTCTAACATATCCCGTTTTGTCGAGCTAAGCCGCGACGAATTTGGCATTCAACGGGTGGTCAGGGATGTCCGTCGATAAGTAGTATCTTAGGATATCGGGTCGACTGGATTCGAACCAGCGACCTCTGCGTCCCGAACGCAACGCTCTACCAGGCTGAGCTACGACCCGATCAAAGAATTTCGTCCTAATCTAAGTAAAGGCGGGGGAGCAAGCCAAATGAGTTTGGGAGAAAAAGGCAAAAATCGTTAAAGCTCGATTTCCAGCAAAGCGGTTTCCTTGGTGCTGCGTGCGATAAGAAAATTCTTGCCGAGAATGGGTGTGCTCCAGCATTTCCCGTGCAGTAGTTTTCTTCGGTCAAGCTCCGAATATCTTTGAGGTGTTGCGGATACAATTACCAATTGCCCATCATCGGATAGTACCACCAGTTTTTCCCCCGAGCGTATCAGGTTACCCGGTCCAAATCCTTCCTTGCTCCAGAGAATTTCTCCAGTTTCTACATTTATGCATTGGAGCGGTGCTTTACCATATTCCTTGAATCCAAAAATCCCATAGAGGTGACCTTTGTAGAAAAGAGGGGTACTCCAGTGGTTCATTAATTCGTTTCTTTTTCGCCAAACTGTTTCGGATGTCCAATCCTTTCCTTGTTTGATAATTTTAAAAACCCCAGCACCCACCCCATATCCGGCAGAACAAAAGACCAGATCTCCTGCAACTACCGGGGAGGCAGCAGTGGATACCTTGAAAGGGAATTCCTGACGCCAAAGTTGTGCCCCATCTTTTGGGTGAAGCGAGATCATTCCGGACCTGCAAAGAAAAATCACCTGCGTTTGACCATGAAGAGTCGCCAGGGTGGGGGTGGCGTGAGTGAGGGTTTCTTCGCCACTTTTCCAGCGGACCTTGCCCGTTGTCTGGTCAAATCCAATCATGCTTTGATCTTTGCCCCCACCGCATACAATTACTAAATCATCCACCAACAGGGGAGAGGATGCATTTTTCCAGGTTATATTTTTACCATCGTGCTCACTGATGATATCGACTGCCCAGATAACTTTTCCTGATTTTGAGGACAGACAGTGAAGGGTCATTTCGGAGTCATACACAAATATCCTGTCCTTACTTACCGAGGGGGTGGAGCGTGGCCCATCGCCACCGGAATTATTGCTGGTTCCTGCATTTCCACCACTATGTCCATAGGATGCCCTGCCTAGTTGAATCTGCCAGAGTCTACGGCCAGTCCTTAGGTCCAGGGCAATACAGACTTCTCGGAGCAACCCGTCTTCATCTTCCTCTGCAATCAGGGTGAAGGCTTGGTTTTGGTTAGTTGAAAAGGAGCTGAACCCTAATGGGGTGGAGGTGGTCCAAAGAGGCTTTTTCCCAAGGGAACTAATTTGATTGAGCAAGGGTGCCTCGGTTGACTTGTCGAGCAGAGGGCCATGATATTGCGGCCAGTCCGCACATAAAAATATCGAGGGAAGGAGGCATAGAAATAGTAACTTTTGCATGGTGACTTTTTTCCCGTTATTCAATCAATCGAGCAAGTGCCAAATGATGAAATTTTTAAGATTGCTGGTGATGGTTTGGGAAAAGGCTTGAACGATGCAATAAGCCTGACAATCTAAAACCTTTTTTATCCTCATGAATGTTCACGAATACCAAGCAAAACAATTGTTTGCAGATGCCGGTGTTGCCGTGCCCAAAGGCACAGTGGCACAATCTGCGGATCAATTCGATCAAGCACTATCATCTTTCTCATCCGACCAGGCAGTCGTGGTAAAGTCACAAATCCATGCAGGTGGTCGGGGCAAGGGAACTTTTACCAATGGTTTTCAGGGGGGAGTGCATGTGGTTTCCTCCCCAGCAGAAGCAAGGGAAAAAGCTGAAAAGATGCTCGGCAATACTCTGGTAACCAAGCAGACCGGCGAGGAAGGAAAAGAAGTGGGCACGGTCTATTTTACCGAAGCCTCAGATATCGATAAGGAATTTTACCTTGCCATCCTCATGGATCGGGCAACTTCTAAGCCTGTAATCATTGCTTCCACCGAAGGAGGCGTGGATATTGAGGAAGTTGCCGAGAAAA
>JAYNJW010000144.1:0-2285 GCA_038110535.1 Opitutia bacterium
CCATAGCGATACGGTCGGCATCTTCACGGCAAGCTATCCATTGCCTGGCTTCATTAAGATGGTCTTCTGTTTTGCTGTACACTCCGGTGCGGTATTTTTTACCCAAATCGGGGCCCTGTTGGTTGATGCTATAAGGATCGATAATTTCAAAGAGGTATTCAACCAAGCGAGGAACCGATACTTGTGTTGGGTCAAATACGGTGCGGACACACTCGGCGTAACCATCATATTCTCCTTTGGTTGTATTTGTAGTGCCATTCGCCCTGCCCGCCTCCGTTTTAATTACCCCCGGTAGATACCTGACAAATTCCTGCACCCCCCAAAGACAGCCACCAGCAAGGTAGATCTCTTCGGTGTTGGGATAAGGATTATTCATGAGAATAAATTATTTCCTTAAAAACAAGCAAGCGATTGTAAAAATTGTTAATTTCAATGGATTTAATTCTTAACGATTGATTGGTGATGCCAATTGTGATTGAAGGCTTAAATGTTAATCCGATTGAACTACATAGCTTACTTTTTATGTGCGGTCTCTGCGTTTAGCCTTTTGCTTGATACCGAAGGTGCCGAAGAATTGCCCGCCCTTACAGTGATGGGACAGGAAACCGCCAACCAACGCCCTGTAACTACTTATGAAACCCCCATTTCCAACCTAGACTTTGATCCACGCGTAGATATGCAATCGCGCAACATGGCTGAAGCACAGGGCGACCTGAGCATTCGTGGAGGAACCTTTGAGAATAGTGGTATTCAGGTAGGAAGTGCTACTCTTCTCGATCCCCAAACGGGTCACTACACCACCGAACTCCCCATTGCCCCAGAAATGCTTGCTGAGCCTAAAGTGTTGACTGGAGCGGACAATGCCCTTCGGGGATTTAATTGCACAGTGGGCACTGTGGCTTACTCGTGGAGTGAAATTACACCTCGTGGAAGTTTGACAGTTGGTGGTGGTGATCATGACCTAAATTTTCAGCGAATTCATCATGCTTTGACCGGAGCATACGCAAATTCAAAGGACTGGACATGGGGAGCGGAAATTGAAGGATCCCGCTCTGAGAGTGATGGAACTATCCCTCTTAGTGATCATTCCTTTGCCCGAACCTCCGGTCGAGTTCAGTTGCGAGGGCCTAATTCGCAAACCGATCTTTTTGCCGGATATCAGCATAAATTATTTGGTCAATACGGGATGTATACGGGTGATCTCTATACCGCTTTCAACCCCTTTGAATTTGAAAACATAAAAACAAGATTATTTCTTTTCAATCATCGACAAGAATATGGAGAACAAAGCTCATTTGAAACCAGTCTCTATCACCGCAGTAACAGCGACCATTATCTTTTTAATCGTTTTGCTCCCAACCAAAATTTTGTTCATGACACCGAGGTAAATTCATTTAGCTCTATGGGTCGTCATGAGCTAGGTAGCAAGGTTGCAATAAATTATGGATTCCAGGCATCGGCGGATGAAATAGAATCCAGTGCACTCGAGAATGGTGCTTTTACCTCAAGAAATTATTACAAACTTACGATTTTACCAGAATATTTGCAGGAGCTTGCTGAGAAAGAAAGTCTAATTATTAAAGGTGGTGTGTCTTGGTATGATACCAACCGTGACAAGGCTAAAATGTCGCCTATCGCAGAGATAAGCGTTTTTAGCGAAGATTCTTCGGTCCATTGGGATCGAAGTTATATCTCTTACTCGGAATCCGTTCAGTTTATAGGTTATGGAGCGATAGGTGGCAGTGAGTCCAGTGGTCTTTTCAGAAGTAACTATGATTTGAGGGTAGAAAAATCAAAAAATTTGGAGTTGGGGCATCAACTGAAGCGGTCCGAGTGGAGCCTTAATACAGCAGTCTTTTACAGATGGGATGATAATTTGGTAGATTGGGCTTATGTTGGCTCAGGAGCAAGATCCGCCGAGAATGTTGATATAGAAACATTTGGGTTTGAAGTTTTTGTCTCTCGGCAATGGAATCGATTCGAAACGATTGCCAGCTACACCTTTCTTGAAAAAGAAGAAGACTATGGAAATCTCGCCATTGACGGTAGTTTTTATGCCCTCAATTACCCTGAGCATCGGGCAACATTAGGCATTATTTGGAATCCTACAGATATCCTGCAAATTAGAATGGATAACGAATGGAGAGACCAACGCGAAAACGCTCTACGAAAAGGACCCGACCATTCCATTTATAGTCACTTGGCCGCTAGCTATTACCCATCTGTATTCAATGATCTCGAAGTTTTCATCGCGTACGACAAACCATGGGATGAAGACTTTCAGG
>JAYNJW010000145.1:0-2242 GCA_038110535.1 Opitutia bacterium
AGGATGGCAAAGTCGATCCGTCTGGTACCCTCTATATCGGGGATGGTGCCTGGGGCGTGGAAACCCGCTCTTTTCCAGAAAAAGATCGATGGTATGTGGCCAAGGCATCACCAACACGCCATGTGATTGAAGTCGTGATCGAGAAAGATGTCCGCACCTACCGTGCGATCAACCATGATCAAAAAGTATTTGATGAATATGTGGATCATCGCGATGCTTCCAAATAACCATGAAAATATTGCTCACTCATTTCCTTCTGACCATTGGTTCTGTTTTACTCTATGCTCAGCCTCAACGTCCCGTGGTTCATCAGCTTCCTTCTGCTGTGGCAGAGGATGTTATCTCCATGAATCCCCAATACCTTGTTTTTACTTCTATAGAAAAAGCAAAAACTCAGGTTCCTTTGCTGATCTATTTACACGGTTCTGGTGGTGGTCGTGCTCCTTTGGATAGGTTGGGAATGCAGGCAAATGCCTTACTCCATGGTATCAGATCATTTCAAAAGGGTTCTTGTTTTGTGGTCGTTCCTCAATGTTTCCAAAAAACAAAATTGGGCGAGAAATCCACCTGGGAGCCTTCCGATCTTAATCTTTTGCTAGACGATTTGCTAAAGAAGTTACCCATTGATTCCAAACGTGTTTACCTGACGGGGAACAGTATGGGAGGATATGGTAGTTGGGCATGGGGCGGGCACAGTCCCCAAAGATTTGCAGCCATTGCCCCGGTGGTGGGGGGCATTGGTCCTCACGGACCCAAGGATATTTCTCCTGATCTAACCAAATGGGCACGCAACCTAGCTCAGGTGCCCGTCTATGCCTTTGCAGGTGGAAAGGACATGGTGGTCCCTGCGGATCGCTCCGAGCGAATGATTGACGAGATCCGAAAGGCTGGAGGTAAACTTGCTAAAATCAAAGTCTATCCAGAGGGTGGGCACAATGTCCGACAGCAAGTCTATAACAGCGAGGAATTTTACGATTGGATGTTCAGCCAATCCCGTCAGACGGTAGGCGAAACAAAATGAGAAAGACTTTTTTGCTCTACACTTTTTTGGTCTCAGGAATCGTTGCTCTGGCTTGTATCCTCCCCATTTTACATTTGGAAAGTCAGGGCAAACCACAGAGTCCTTATCATATGATTCAGTTGCTTTGTTGCTTTGTCTGCTTTCTGAGCAGTTTTAGCTTTATTTGGTGCACGAGAGGGAATGGAATATCCGCGAGCAGAATACTTGCGATCATCGCATGCCTCTTAAGTGGCGGATGGGTCGGTTTTTTCATCTATGTATTGGTGCTGATGGCACAAACGGGAGCATAGGGGAAATCTTCAGATCTTGATCGGGCAAAAAAGAATGAGAGATTGAGTGTAGCAGCAAAGCATTCCACCGCCGTTTATTCTCAAGACTCGTTCATAAAACAAAGTGCCTATATCTGTCTATTTCTTGTAATCGTTGTCAGCGACCGTCCCCGGTGTAAAGAATTTTTCCGTCCTTTGGTGCCTGTGGCCAGGGAGTCGTTCCTGGTTCCCAATGATGAGGTTGTTTCGACCGTACTTCTTTGATGTGTTCCTTTAACCAAACGGGCGAGTTGGCATCTTCCGTTTTTCCATAGACCCAGGGAAGTGGCGGGTCCATCAGAATGGAAAGATCTGGCATGGGTGGCCTTTCTTTACCCACCTCGTCAACCCGCTTCTTAAGCCGGTCAACCACTTTGGGCAATTGTATGGAAAGGTCGCTTTTTTCGTAAGGATCTTTGGATAGATCGTATAATTCATCTCCGACCAATTTGTAATTGTTCACTCGGATAGCAGGTGGGCGCACACTTCCAGATACCTCAAAAATTATTTCCTGGCGCGGACTTTTTTCTCCCTTGAAGAGCATTTCGCACTGGTTCAGACCGTCCGGTTTTCGCTCTTGTTTTGGGGAGGCACCGGCAAGATGAACGAAGGTGCTGAAAAAGTCGGTTATATGCATCAAGCCATCGTTGGAAGATCCGGGCTCGATCTTCCCCGGCCAACGAAGAAGGCACGGCACGCGGACTCCGCCCTCATAATTGGTATTTTTGGTCCCTCGATAGGGATCGCTGTGCTCCTGGCGCAACCCGCCGTTGTCGTTGCAAAAAACAACCAAGGTGTTTTCTTTAAATCCAAATTGGTCCACGGCTCCGAGGATGTTGCCGATGGCATCATCCATGCATTTGAGGGCGGCAAACCTTTTATCGTAGCGATCGGTATATCTTGGGATTTCTTC
>JAYNJW010000146.1:0-2235 GCA_038110535.1 Opitutia bacterium
AATGATCTCGAAGTTTTCATCGCGTACGACAAACCATGGGATGAAGACTTTCAGGATGTACCTGGGACACCTGGACGGGGAGACCAATTCTCTCTGGGTGCGACTTATAGTTGGTAAGGATCTAACCTAGAAGGCGAGCCCGATGCTTTACCTCGCCCTTGTTTCGGTAATCTGGGCTTTTTCTTTTGGGCTGATTGGCAGTTCATTATCCGGAGTCGATTCTTTTCTGGTGGCCACGCTAAGGCTGGGCGTTGCCTCGATACTTTTTCTGCCTTTTCTCCGACTTAAGGACATCGGTTCGATCGACCGGTTTCGACTAATCATCTATGGGGCGATTCAGTTTGGCTTGATGTATTCCTGCTACATGCGGGCATACCAATTCATCCCCTCGCATTTGGTGGCGATCTTTTCCATCCTCACCCCTGTCTATGTGGTCCTGATTCATGATCTGTGCAGACGCACCTTTTCCAAGCACTATCTATGGATCGCCATTCTATCCGTTCTCGGAGCCGCCAGTATCAAGGCAAAGACAGTGCCCAGCGGTGATATCTGGATGGGGTTTGGATTGATGCAGGCGGCCGGAATTGCTTTTGCATTTGGTCAGGTGGCTTACCGGGACTGGAAGCGGGCAAACCCGCAGGTGCCGGACAGATCGGTATTTGCGTTACTCTCTCTTGGTGGTGTCTTTAGTGTGGGTTGTTTCAGCTTGGTCTTAACCGATTTTCAGGCAGTTGAATTATCAACCGAACATTGGAAAGCCATCCTGTACTTAGGCTCTGTGGCATCAGGACTCGGGTTCTTTCTCTGGAATAAAGGGGCATCGCTAAGTAAGCCTGGTACTTTGGCTGCATTCAATAATGCAGTGGTACCCATAGCCGTGCTCTTTTCTCTTTTTCTTTTTGGGGAAGCGGACAATCTGGATACCGAAAGTTTGATACGATTAATCGTGGGTGCAGGACTGATTGGAACCGCAGTATTTCTCGGACAACGATTCAAAATAAAAGCCTAATCTAAAGGGCTAAGCTAAATAAAAATTAAATAAATTTTGATATATTTATAATAATTAGTTAGTTTTTATTATGGTTTTACAAAGAATTACTATTGATAGTATATTAAAAGATAAAAGCTCGAGCGTTTATTTTGTAAACGATTCAGACACCGTTATCACTGCAGTCAGAGTAATGAACGAGCATAGTATTGGTTCGGTAATGGTTGCATCTCAAAACCGATTTGTCGGAATATTTACCGAGAGGGATGTGTTAAACCGAGTCCTTTCACGAAAATTAAACCCCGATAAAATTTTGCTAAAGGAGGTAATGACCAAAGATTTTCTTTCGATTGAGGAAAATTATACCCTGGAAGAAACGATGCGATTGATGACCCAAAGTCGGGTACGGCACTTGCCGGTTTTCGGGGATAGCAAATTAATCGGGATGGTTTCCATTGGTGATGTAACCCGGAGGTTGTTGGAAATCAATCAAAACGAAGCCGAAAGCCTTCGTCAGTACCTATTCTCGAGTTATTCAGGATAGAAACTAAATAACCCTTAAGGGTTCAGCCGATACATTTTTAGGGAAATCAAAGTAGGCGCGGGCAGGTGGAGCAGAGGAAACCGCTAACCAAGTATTCTCATTAAATTGTAAATGTGCCACCCCACAGGTGGGAATATTATCAATGGTCAATCCATAGAGATTGGCAACCAGACTGGTCATGCCAGGGTTATGACCGAACAAAATGGCAGAACCGATTGAATCATCCAGTACAGCAATGAATTCCTGCAACTGAGTGGCACTGGCATGGTAAAGATCTCTGCTCAGTTGGATTTGATCTTTTGGGAAACCGACTTGTTCAGCCAAAATCTCAGCGGTGGTAATTGCCCGTAAGGCTGTGCTGCTTATCCAAAAATCGGGGCGGATACTCCACACTTGCAAACGCTTGCCGATCTCTGGAGCGTTCCGTAAACCCCGCTCATTGAGCGGGCGATCATGATCATCAAGATAGGGATCATCCCAGCTGGACTTGGCGTGACGGACAAGGAGGAGCTCCTTGCCCAAAGGATCGGAATTATTCTCCACCTTCCTCTTCCGCGACCGATACCTTGTCCCAAAATGTAAGGAAGAAGACCACTGCAATCACCCCGGCAAACATCGCAGGATAAGTCCAGAATTCTTTCCACTGGATCATCACATTGGAGAGCATGGTGGCGTCCAGCCCTTCGGGCATGCTTACGGCAAA
>JAYNJW010000147.1:0-2230 GCA_038110535.1 Opitutia bacterium
CTCTTTTTTAAATGAAGGCACTGGTTCTGTTTTCCGGCGGACTTGATTCCACCGTACTTGCAACCCAATTGAAAGCGGAGGGATCAGAGACCCGCTTGTTATCGATTGATTATGGACAGCGCCATGCGAGGGAATTGAAACGGGCGAAGCAGATCGCTCAGGCTTTGGAACTCCCTCATCAGGTCTTACGCCTGCCCGATCTTGGTCCACTTCTGGGTGGAAGTTCACTGACGGATGCAAAAGTGGAACTGCCCGAGGGGCATTATGCGGAGGAATCGATGAAGGCAACCGTGGTGCCCAACCGTAATATGATCCTGCTGGCCCTCGCCGGCGGGCATGCCCTATCCATCGGATTTGATACCATCGCTTATGCGGCCCATGCCGGCGACCATACCATTTATCCGGACTGCCGACCCGAATTTGCTGATGCCATGGAAACGGCCCTGGGACTGGCGGACTGGGAAAAACTGAGCCTGCACCGTCCCTTCGTTCATTTGAGCAAGACCGATCTAGTCAAGAAAGGAGCTGAACTGGGTGCCCCCCTCCATCTTACCTGGTCCTGCTATGCCGGCCGGGAGATTCATTGTGGAAAGTGTGGAACCTGTGTGGAAAGAAAAGAAGCCTTTGCACTCGCCAAGATCCCCGACCCTACGGAATATGAAGATTCCACCCCAGCATGATTACCTGCAGTAAAAGCTATCGGGACATTCCCCTCTCCCACCGCCAGCCAAACCATAACGGTCGGTGCTCCCGCCTGCACGGGCATAGCTGGTCCATCACCCTGACCTTTGAGACAGACGAGCTGGACGAAAATGGATTTGTGGTCGATTTTGGCGACCTTCACTTTATCGAGGATTGGATCGACCAGCATTTGGACCACGCCACCGCGGTCTGGGAAAACGATCCTAAACTAAACGCTCTAAAAGCCCTCGAGGCCGATGGTCTTATCAAACTGGTTCTCGTGCCCAGTGCATCCTGCGAAGGAATCGCCCAGTTTCTTTACCATACTTTTCAACCGATGGTGGAAAAGAAGACTGCGGGGCGGGCACGCATCCGCTCCATCCATTTGGAAGAGGATACCAAGAACTCCGCCACCTACCAGCCTGACCAAACCGCATGAGCCGGGCACTCCCGGTTTACGAACGCTTTCATGCCTGGCAGGGCGAAGGTGCCCATATGGGGAAGTCCGCTTTTTTCATTCGCCTGCACGGATGCCCGGTGCATTGCCCATGGTGTGATTCCGCCGGCACCTGGCACCCCGAACATGTGCCTGATTCGATCGACCGGATCGAACCTGAGGACCTGGCAGAGGAAGCGATTCAATCGGGTGCCGAAATTGTGGTGATCACCGGGGGAGAGCCGGCAATTCATCCGCTCTACGAACTGGTGCATGAACTGCGTATCCGCAGTATGCCCATTCACCTGGAAACCTGCGGAGCATTTCCCGTACAGGGAGAGATGGATTGGATTACCCTGAGTCCAAAATGGAATAAGTTACCCATCGAGGAGACTTTCCTTTTGGCCGATGAATTCAAGGTGATTGTGGAAACCCCTGAAGATCTGACGAAGTGGACCGAGGCCCTGCCGATGAAGGAACGAAGGGTACCGGTTTGGCTGCACCCGGAATGGTCCAAGGCTGAAGACCCAGAAGTCCTGGGAGCGATCAATCAGTGGATAAAGGATCACGGATTTCCCTACCGGGCGGGCTATCAGTTGCACAAATTATACAAAGTGGATGAAGCGGACGAACGGTCCCGACCAACCGCTTCCTTGAGTCAGCTCAAAAGATCGGATAAATTGGAAGAGTGAAAGGAGCAAAAGAGTAAGACCGATGTGCGGACGCTACGCATGGAGCAATCCACAGGTCGAACGCTTTCGCAAGTACGCCCCTCCTCCCAACCAGAAAATCGAACCCCGATATAATCGGGCACCCGGTCAGAAACACCCGGTGATTAAATCCAGCAAAAGCGAAACCTCATGGACCGATGCCCAGTGGGGAAATTTCCCTTCCACAAATTCTCCAAACAAAAGAAAGTTTCCCATCAATGCCCGTTCCGAAACGGTCGCGGAAAAACCAACCTTTGAAAAGTCCTTCCAAGAACGCAGGTGTTTAGTACCAGCAGATGGATATTATGAGTGGCAGGTGGAGGGACATCAAAGAAAGCCACATTTTTTTCATCTCACTGAACGCCCAACCTTTGCTTTTGCCGGATTATGGAAAGAAGCAAAT
>JAYNJW010000148.1:0-2223 GCA_038110535.1 Opitutia bacterium
TAAATATGTCGTTCACGATCTTTACACCCAACTTGAAAAAATCGCCCCAAAGGCAGGAGAGTCCCTTTTAAGCAATCTGGCGATCAATCAGGCAAAATGGAAATCACTATTGGATTAAGGTAAAAATCCTTAGTCACTTTATTGAACCAAGTAAGATTTACCTCCGTTATCCGAAGCCACTCCATTGAGAAAATTGGTATTTCCTAGAATGCAAACCGTATGGATGGGGAGACGTTTCTCAGCATTTAAGTTATAGATTGCTGTTCGGGCCTCTGAATTTCCAATATGACCATCCGAGATAATATACAAGGTATCGACCGGTTGATATCTATTCTCAATTAAATCACCGTACGCATACTGCATTGCACCAAGCAAGGGAGATGGTCCGCCGACCTTTTTGTGGTTTAAGAAACTTCTTAATCTGTTTTTAAAAAACCGATTGTTTTGGGATACTTCCAATACAGAAACTTTTTCCTCAAAAGGGAAAAAAACAATTCCGATCGAATAACTCTGATCCATGGTTTCCGCCATATATAGAATTTCCTCTTTAAGTAACTGATAGGGTGCACCCATCATAGAACCGCTGCAATCAAGGAAGAAGAGGATGGACTTCCCTTCAATTTCAATACCATAAATGGATTTTTCCTCCCGTTCCCGTTTTTCTCCAGGTTTAGGGTATGAAAAGACGATGTCTTTTTGCAGTACTGAAGGATATTGATTTTCTTGATATCGATCCGGGTACTGGTTTGATGATCTCCGCCTTAATTCCACCACCTCACGGCTTGGGAATTCTTTTGCAGGTAAAACATTGGGAGTAAACTGTTTGTTTTGCCTTATCCACTTTTGCCATTTGCTGATATCGTATCCCAAAGACTGCCCGGTGGTGCTGGTTAAAGTTTTAAGGGCAAGCTCCTTGTAGGATGAATTACCTAAAAGCCAAGCTAATGAGGAAGCTGCTTTGTTGGTTGGGACTTCCATGAATTTCTTTATGCAAGATGACTTGAGGGAAATGCTATCTTGGTTATTCTTTAATCGTTGAATCAATGCATCGGCAACCTTGGGCGAATTAACCAAAGAACCACCAAGCTCGTTAATGGCAACTTCAGCCACTTTTTGATCTCTGGATTTAATCAGGCTGGACCAAAGAGCATCATTTTCTGGAATGAGCCCGTGAAAAAGAAAGAGAGAAATGGTAAATTCATTACAATTTCGATCAACCTTGGCAAACTTACCCATCGTATCCAAAGAATCTTTGGATCTAAAAGATTTCATTCCCTCCAGGACCAAAGTTTTTAACCGCGAGTCTTCTTTTCTTGCAAGTAATACCTTCATCAATTCTTCAACATCTTCGGCAGAATCAACAAAGAATAAACCGTTTGCACTAAGAACAGTAAGGTCAACTTTCCCCTGTGCCTTTAATGTGGAGCGGGCGAAGTCCACCACTTTGAGGCTGTCAGGCGAGGTGCCCAAGAGACTTGCTGTAAAAATTAGGAATAGAGCAATTTTAACCATAACTAGGTTTAACCTAGCTGAAGTTGTTCAAAAAGTCACTTTTCAGACCGATTCTTGTATCTTTTCCTTGTAAAAGAGTCGGCGCGGAGGATTAAGCTCCATGCCATAGGAACGATGAATTAAGTGCAACCAATTCTCAGGCCATTTTTTCTCGTGAGGATTGGTAATTCCCTTGGCAGTATATCCGCTCGAATTGGTGTAAAACATGAAGTAATGATCGGCATCGATCTCGTCAGATAAATCGTGGCCAAAATTTCCAAAATCCTGCTTGCTAATCATTTTGAGAAAGGAGTCCCAAGGGTCAAGATAGGCCGATGATACTTCTATGGGGACTCTCACATCCTTCCTGATTGAAAATTGGCCATCAATTGGATCGATCTTAATAGTCTCCCGCAAGGGTGCAAGAAAGCGGGTCACCCGGATGCGCATACGATTTCCGGAAGTGTATACATCCAGGACCGTCTCTCTCCCCCGGCGGGCCAAGCGGATCAGTCGCAGGAAAATCCTTCCCGAGTGGGGAGGGGGCAATTCCATAGCACCCGACAACCGAGCCACTTGGCGTTCCAACAATAAGGGATAAGATAACATTTCTGCATCCAATTCAGCATCTTCGATGCCACTTATCCTATAAACTAAGGTAATTCGACCTAGTCCTGCCTCATCTAAGCAGGATCTGTAAATCTGATTCGGCTGAATTTACGCAATGATATC
>JAYNJW010000149.1:0-2195 GCA_038110535.1 Opitutia bacterium
AATGGAGGCGCGGGCCGGAATCGAACCGGCGAATAGAGGATTTGCAGTCCCCGGCATTACCACTTTGCTACCGCGCCGTAAGTAGAAGCGGTAAAAAGTACGGATGAGCCCCTTTTCCCGCAAGCAAAAATCCTGTCCCAGATAAGGCCAAAAAAATTTTGTGGTTGTCCAAAATTTTATTTCTGACGCTATTCATACCTAATTAACCCTTAGCCCTTGTTTAAAAGATGAAAAATAAATTCTTGTCCGGTTTTCTTTATCTGTTGCTGTCTGCTTGTTTGTTTTCCAAACCCTCTGCCGAGGACCGTAAGGGAAAGCCTGGTTTTCCCGGTCGAGAAGAAATTCTCAAAAAATTTGATGCCGATGGAGACGGAAAGCTTAGCGAGGAGGAGCGTAAGAAAGTGCGCCAAGAAATCGGTACGGTATTGCCGGGTATGTCCGCGATGATGATCAAGAAATTCGACAAGGATGGAGACGGAAAATTAAATGAGGAAGAAAGGGCTGCTCTTCGGCAGGAAATGGCAAGCAAGGGTCGGAAATTGCCCCCCCACCTAATGGAGCGTTTTGACAAGGACGGGGACGGAAAGCTTAGCGAGGAGGAGCGGGCTTCAGCAAAACAGGCATGGGAAGACCGAAAGAAGAGCATGCTTGAAAAATTTGATGCCGACGGAGATGGGACTCTTAATGTCAAGGAACGCCAAGAGGCGATAAAACAGTCAAAATCAAATTTTCAGAAGAATCCTTCCAAGCCTGAATCAAAGGAGGGTGGGGAAAAACCCGAAGAGAGGGCAGCGAAAGGAAAGAAGAAGGCCGAAAAGGGAGAAAAGAAAAAAGGCAAAAAGAAGGATTCTTGAGCTTTCGGTAATTTATTTTCTTTGGAACGGGCCGGTGAGCTTGGGCCCATTGTCCTCGGGCATACTCTGGTGCCATGCCTTGACTAGACTTACCAAATGTTTCCTGATTTCAGGATTACTTTTGGCAAGATTTTTTGATTCGCCCGTATCCTTGCTTAAATCATAGAGCTGGGCACCAGTCCCGTCATATTCGCAGAGTAATTTCCACTGGCCTGAGCGGACTGCTAGGTCGGGCAAATTCTTTTCACCCAAAAAGGAATCGCGGTCGGGAGGGCGTCGGAAAAAGATTGGTTCCTTTCTGGATGCCTGTGATTTTCCCAGAAGAACATCAGATAGGGGTTCACCATCAAACTTGAGCATTTTCGAATGATCTACTCTAGCGATCTCAAGCAGACTGGGCACTAGATCAATAGCAGAAAAAACTGAGGTTTTATTCATTGTTCCTGCGATCTTCTCATTCATTAAACCGGGAGCCCAGACGACAAGGGGTGAGCGTATGCCACCTTCGTAAAGATTGGTTTTGTAACCCCGTAAGGGCTTGGCCGAGCCCGCCCCGGGGTCGGGCCCATTATCCGAGCAAATAAGAATCATGGTATTGTCCGCCAGTTCAGGATCGTTTCTTACACGATCGAAAAGTTTCCCAAGTTGCCGATCCATTTCCTCCAAGACGGCTAAGTAAAGAGTTCGTTTTTTTCCATCTCCCCATTTGTCCACCGGGGGCCAGTAGGGGCTGTGCACATCATCAGGCCAAAGGTTTAGGTAAAAGGGTTTTCCGTCTTTCTGAGCCTGATCGATGAAAGGGAGCGTAGCATCCACAAATCCACCGGTGATTTCAGAACGTTGCATCCATTGATATCCATTACCGAGATGTTCGGCATGGTGCCAGATACGACCGGGTTTGTTGGGGTCCTGCTCAGGCTTGAGGGTGAGCGGCAGCAGCTTTGGACCCATGCCCTCGAAATTGGTCAGCGATTGATCAAAACCATATTTTGAAATGGCCGGTGCTTCCTTCACATCGCGCTGACCGCCCATGTGCCACTTCCCAAAATGTCCGGTGGCATAACCGGATTTCTGTAAAAACCTGGCGAGCATGGGAGCCTTGGGGTCGAGCCACTGGGCCATGCCCCTTTTTTCATTCTGCGCACGATGACCCAGATAAGAGGAGATTTTCCAACGCTGAGGATACTGACCGGTGGAAATCGCCACCCTTGAAGGGGAACAAATGGGAGAGTTTACATAGAATTGCTCAAATCGAATGCCCTCGTTTGCCAGACGGTCAATATTGGGAGTCTTAGCATCCTTATTTCCAAAGCACGAAAAATCCGCCCATCCCATATCGTC
>JAYNJW010000150.1:0-2170 GCA_038110535.1 Opitutia bacterium
GTTATTTATAAGGCTACCGAAAAGGACAAAAATCAACGGTTTAACTGCCAGTTTTTTCAAAAAAACATCTGGATTCTCTATTTGACCTTTTCAGAATGGTGCGTGAATAGTTCGATTTATGAAACAAAGAATCCTTTTAATCATTCTTTCTCATTTGAGCATGCTCCCTTTCTTTATCGGCTGCGGACAGCAGGGAGACGCCAAACCCTACCCCTTGGATTATTGCCTCGTTGGTGGAAATGATTTGGGCGACATGGGAGAACCCGTTTCCTACATCCACAATGGGCAGGAATTTAAATTCTGCTGCAAACCTTGCATACCAAAATTTAAGAAAAATCCGGAAAAATTCATCCAGGAATTAAAAGAGGAAAGTAAGGACTTGTAACCCTCATGTCCGAAATTTACTTCTTGTTCCCAATCCTTTTTTTCCTTCAACTCTCATGGCTAGGAATTCTTGCTGGAATTCTTACTGCTAGGAGCCAGTGCAATCGCGGAAATGCATTATTGACCAAGAAAAATTTGCTTATTACCGCAATTCAAGTATTCGCGTCAGGAGGACTTATTTCGCTAATGATTTGCGGGCATCTTGCCAATGCTATCATCCAGACTTTGGGCTACATATTTTGTTTTGCTATTTCCCTGAAAATGGCGAGGCAAAGAATCGACCCAACACTCACCTCAAGGGCTTGGATTAAATGGTTTATCTTTTTCTTAGCAGTAATCTGGCTTTGGCAATTTCTACTATTATTCAACTACGCGAGCATGGAATGGTTTATGATCTTTTTCATCTTACACGCTGTACTTTTAATAGTAACATCCGTTTACAAATTTTTGTTAAAGAAAAGAGGTGCCGAAAAATCAAAAGTTAGGAATGCCAATATTGGCATAGCTTTATGTATGTATCTGTTTTATGTGCAATTAACCTCATTTGCCACAGCAATTGCATTTGATTGCGGGATTTAACAGTAACTTCAAATTCAAGATTGGAAAATAATTCAAGGAGACGCGAAACTGATGAATTGTAATGTTTAGGTTACTTCAACGGGAAAAAATTATAACGAGTAAGTCCATATTTTTTGTTACAGGTATTGTCCTGTTATTTTCTTCATCAATCTTACATGCTGAAGATCCGGAAAGGCCCAATATCGTCTGGATTATTGCAGAAGATATGTCACCCGATCTCGGTTGCTACGGAAACCAAGTAGTCAAGACACCCAACATTGATGGTCTGGCAGAAAAAGGGATGCTATTTACCCATGTCTTCACCACCAGTCCTGCCTGTTCACCAAGCAGGACAGCCCTTGCCACTGGTGTATTCCAAACTACCCTTGGTGCTCATCACATGCGTTACAGCAAGGAACTCATGCCTACCCTTCCCCAACCGGTGAAAACATTACCTCAAATGATGGGTGAAAGAGGATATTACACAGGAAATATTAAAGGACTTGGTGGAACGGGAAAGGATGACTGGCAGTTTAAAACATCCAAGAAATCCTGGGATACTCATTCATGGCAAAAGTTAGTCAAAAACCAGCCATTCTTTGCTCAAATCAACTCCAGAGAGTCCCACAGGGGTTTCTATCCTGCAAAAAAGATCCCCAAGGAAAAGATCGTAATTCCTCCTTACTATCCAGATCACCCGGTAACAAGAAATGATTGGGCTGGATATTTCGAAAGCATCAACCGTTTCGACAAACAAGTAGGAGCCATCATTAAGCAGCTTCAAGCAGACAACCTCGAAAAGAACACCATTATTTGTATTCTTTCAGATCATGGCCGGCCCATGATTCGTGGAAAAAACTGGCTCTACGATAGTGGGACCCATATCCCTCTAATCATTTTTTATCCTACGGGACTAAAACATCCGTTTGGATACAAATCAGGCACCAAAAATTCATCTCTCATAAGCGCTATTGATCTTGTTGCGGAGACAATACTTATGGCTGGAGGGAACATTCCTGAATGGATGCAGGGAAGAAGCATCCTCCAGAAAAATTCCCAGTCCCGCCAGTTTATACACACCGCTGCTGACCGATTCGGAGATGTGGATGTTTGCAGTCGAGCGATCCGATCCAACAGGTACAAATATATTCGTAATTTCAAAATCGCAGGATCAATCAACGAATATACAACCGCGTACCGCAGATCAACACATCCGATTTACCACTTG
>JAYNJW010000151.1:0-2167 GCA_038110535.1 Opitutia bacterium
CCGCCACCACCACTCATTCTCAATTGACCGAGGATCAGCAACGGGCCGGTGGAATTACCCCGGAATTGATCCGTTTGTCCGTGGGTATCGAACATGCGGATGATTTGCTTGCCGATCTCGACCAGGCCCTGGCGATCGCCACCGCATAAACAGAATCGTTTTTTAAAGATGAACCACTTAAGAGCCCGGATCTATTTATCCGGGCTCTTTTTGGTTATGCTTGCCGGCTTGATCTATGGATTTGGCTGGGGAGATTTCTGGGAAGATGGGGGTGAACTGATGGACAACCCCTGGGGGATCGTTTCTTTGGTGGATGTCTATGTTGGATTCTTTCTCTTCCTCGGCTGGGTATGGATCCGGGAAGATCTGCTCCTTGCCAAATTGCTCTGGGCAGTGGCCATTCTGGTGGGAGGAAATCTCTTTGCCTGCCTCTATGCCCTGTTTGCACTTGGACAAAGTCAGGGAAAGCTCGACATATTCTTCCTGGGGAACAGGGTATAATACTCTTAACGCAAAACTTTTTATCCTTTACTAGGAATTCAGTCTTCTCGAACTATGCGATCATCGCGTAAGAAACCTGAGGGCTAATTTGCCAATACAAATAAAAAAAGGCTTACTGAGATTTTATCAGAGCATCGATTTTGTCTTCCAAATCAATTATTCCACCTATTTCAGTCCATGTAATCTCACCATTATGATTTATTAAAAAGAGAGAGGGTATGCCAAACAGCGAGTAGGAAGAACCCGTTTTTCCCTTCATCCCGCCTGGTACCCATGTCTGGAAAACGGAATGCCATTGTCTCTTCGCAACATGCTCTCGAATGGTCGAGATATTCTTATCTACACTAACTCCGATAATGAGGGCTTTGTTTTCCCAATCCTTTCTGCGGTTCATAATTTCCTCGTACTTGGACATTTCAGGCTGACAAGGCCCACACCAGGATGCCCAAAAATCGAGCAAAACAATCTGCCCCCGGAAGCCGGACAAAAGATTCTTTTGGTTACCCATCAAAGAAGTCATCTCGAAATCAGGAGCAATATCTCCTGCTTGAGGAGGTATTTTCAAAGTTAATTCATAATTTAATCTTCCAGCGGTCACATTTACCACCTTCATGGGAATATCATTAATGAATAGGTTGTAATGATCTGGAATTAGACCAGTGACTTTGGCTACTCCATCTGCAGATACGCACCCTTCATAAAGAGCAAGCCTTTTGCCTAAATCTTTTAGGTACTTCTTTATGGTGAAGGAAACTCCTTCGGCAGGCTCTCCATTGTGGCGTAACACATTGAACTCAAAATCCACATCGCCAAGGTATTTGTCCTTCCAATAGGCTTCATCTCTTTCAACCTGAGAATCACTCAGGGAAGTAGAGAGTACAGAGGATTCAGCATACACTAAATCCTCTGCCCAGATATGCTTTGCCTGAGCAAAGAGTCCAAATGCAGAGACTAGTAAAAATGCTCCAGTTCGATTGGGCACTTTTACTAAGACCGTCCGAACTCTATCCTGGAAAAGATTTGAGATTCACTAAGTTTTACGCACCCAAACCGGCAAGAGCGGCATGCTTAACCACATTGTCCACAGACATGCCAAGTTCCTCAAGAACTGTATTGCCCGGTGCGGACATACCGAAGCGGTCGATACCCACGACCACACCGTCCAGACCGACATACTTTCTCCAGAGGTCAGACACTCCGGCTTCTACAGCCATACGGTTGCGGCAGGAGCGTGGGAGAACGGACTCGCGGTAAGCATCGTCCTGACGATCGAAGCGTTCCATACAGGGAACGGAAACCACACGCACGGTATTTCCAAGCTTATCGGCAGCCTGTAAAGCAAGGTTGAGCTCGCTACCGGAGGCAAGAATGATCAGCTCCAATTCGCCCTCTTCCTTGCGGGCAATGTATCCACCCTTGAGCACGCCTTCTCGGCGGTCCTGTACGGAAATGGAGGAAAGATTGGGAACATTCTGGCGAGTAAGGATAAGACCGGTTGGTCCATCGGTGCGTTGCAACGCGGCCACGAAAGCACCAGCAGTTTCCTCGGGATCGGCCGGGCGGATGACATCCAGATTTGGAATGACCCGTAAGCCACTGGTGGTTTCCACCGGTTGGTGAGTGGGGCCATCCTCGCCTACAGCGACTGAGTCGTGTGTCCAGATAT
>JAYNJW010000152.1:0-2133 GCA_038110535.1 Opitutia bacterium
CGCCTAAAATTATTTTAGATATGCTCTCGGATGCTCGTAGCGACCTTGAAAAAGGTAGTGGATATGTGAGGAACCCAGGTGTTAATTACACCTACTCATCCACTTTTGCAAATTATCGCACCCGGGTGGTTGATACCTATCTTGGTATGCTGGAGTACCTACAGGAGCATCAAAGCATGATGCTTTCCTCATCCCCGATCGATATTAATGCAACACAGGATTATAATACCCAAAGGTTGGACCTGCTCGAATATTTGGAGGATGAAAGCCTGATCCGGTTTGATGACTTCAATAATACCACCCAGACAAATTTAATTTCCCGTCCATATGCCAAGGCATTAATGCAGGAAACAGGCATTACCAGAGCCCGGGTTGGCCCACGCGAGATCAATGAGTTTGGTGCTTTCCTGGCTTATGGAGGCAGGGGTTATGACCGCAATGACACTCCGGAAGTCGAGGTGCGCCGGGCAAGCATCTGGGAGGATTACAACAAAACAGATGCCAATGCCACCGCATATGTAGATGGTGTTGGTACTATTTCTCCTGTTATTGCAAATTCTTTTATGGGTAATGTTTGGGAGAGCCGGCCGGGAGATTCGGTGGTGCCGCATGTGGTGGTCTGGGGAAGTGGCGGTGGTGATTTACAGGACCCCGATTCCGAAGTGGAGGCGAATGTTACCAACTGGATGGATGATGGTGCTTACATGCGTACCATCACTATTTATAACCAAGGCAAAGGATTTGAGCCAAACAGCACCATGGCAGTTTTACATTATCCAGTGGAGCCGTTTGCTTATTGGAGTTTTGACCGACACGAAAGTCTTTTCGAAGACATGAATAATTCTAGGCACCAACCAAATCCCGGTTGGAACCTTGAGCCCGATGCAGTAAATCTCAAACATTATTGGCGATTTGACACTAATACAAGCGGGGGGTCGGATAATGAAATCAATGCCAGTGCACGATTTTCTGGCACCCAAATGTTAAATGAAAACAGCTTTAAAAACTGGGGATTATTAGGGAAAGCAATCGAGGTTAATTCAACCAACGAAGTTCATGCACTTCGTGTATTGGATGAAAACTTTACCCTTTCCATGTGGGTAAAACCAGAGGGCGACTTTGAGATGAACTTTACCAAAACAGGAGAAAGAGTCATTTACAGAGACAGCTCTAGGGATTATGAACTGTCTGATTCCGGCGAATTTTTGGAAGCTAAAGTCGAAGATTATTGGACTCACATTGGCATAGTCTCGGATGAGGGACTTGCAACGCTTTTTATAGACGGCAGAGCAAGCTCTAGCCAGCAAACAATCACAGCTAGCGATCTTAATATTACCTCCACGAACACGTTGCTTCTTGACGATGTAAGAATATACGATGTTCCATTAAGTGATGCAGAAGTCCGCTATCTTGCGGGTCGAACCTACCTCGATTTATCTGGCAATCAATATCATGCTGCTCCCATGGGAAGTACCGACTTTTTGCCCATCAGCCCGGAATCGGTTACAGCAGGAGATGGTAAAGTGCCAGAATTTTCCCCATATCCTAACTCCACCAATGGATCTGGCAGACTTGGAGATTCCTTCTCCGGTGAGCTTAATGGATTGTCTCTTCAATTTGATGGAGCCTCGGACTACCTTGATCTATCTACTCACTCCCTGGAGTTCGGACTCCCAGCGGGTACTTTTTCGGTTTGGGTAAAAACAACATCTTCCCAATCTCCCAATCCTTTATTTTGGTTATCCAGCCCGCCGATCATCGATGTGTTTACCGACACAGATACCAATGAGACAGAAATCACCATAACACCCGGCAGCTTTTTTGCCTTAGAGCTATCCAATGGATTGCCCCGCCTTGGGGGAATTGGAGCAAATAGCCCAAGTAACCGGGTAAATGACGGACAGTGGCACCATATAGCTGCATCATTTCCATTTGGGCAAATTTGGGTGGATGGAACGGTTGTCTCAACGAGCAACTATGATTTACAGGATACCCTCTACGAGGGATTTGATAACCTCTTTTCCTTCTCTGCGGATGCCGATACCATGAATATTGGAAGGGCGATGGACCGGACTATCCGTGACCAAGAGATTTTCTTCAATGGACGGATGGATGATTTTATTTTGTACGACC
>JAYNJW010000153.1:0-2065 GCA_038110535.1 Opitutia bacterium
ATGATAACACTCTTTCGGAAAATACCACCAACCCCCTTTCCAAAGATACAGATGGTGACGGCCTGAATGATCCGGATGATTTGGATCCAAGAAATGCCTCAGGGGATGGTATAATATCGGGAAGAATATTTAAAAAGACAGTATACGACCAGAATGGCACTAGAGAAGTGTACTTTAGGTACGCAAAATCTTCCGACATTAACAGTACCGATTGGTCCGATTCTTGGTCTGGAAAGCCCAGTGCTTTTTATATTTCCGGTTTAACCGATGGAAACTATACGGTGCAAGCCTTTGTGGACTCTTATGATCCCCTAGAGGAGTATACTTTTGGCGAACCAATTGCCGAACAAAATGTTACTCTCGAAAACGGCAACAATGTCTACGGCATTAATTTAGTACCAATCGATCCAGATCCAATCCTATATTTTGACGAGAATGTATCGGACTTCTCCGAATACGGAATTTCCGTGATTAATGATCAATTTTTGGAGGGCGTTGGGTATCTTGAGCAAAATGTTACGGTAGAGGCCAATGCCACGAACGCACAAAACTTAAGTGAGTTTGAATGGGGGATCATTGGTAAAGACCCTCATTATGATGAGGAAAATAATGTAAGTAGTGTTTCGCAAGGTATCTTTTTCGAAATTACCGATGGAAATTTCTCTGAGTTTTTAGAAATAGCCGAAGGAGGGCTGACAGTCTTTGAAGGCACGACTGCACGGTTTGATCTAGGTACAGTGCCTGTGGGAAAATACTTTCTAACCTACACAGTGAAAGATGAGTTTGGTAATTATGCCGAAAATTCGATTACCCAGAATATTGAAATAAGGGATGCCGAACCACCGGAAATTTCCTTTCTTTTTCAGGGGGGCGGGGTGACTACTTTGTCCACCGGATTTGCGGAATCTGCGGGATTGGAAAGCTCCAACAGTAGTGCTGTTCTAGAGTGGAATATCACTGATGTACTTACTTTTAGTGATCAATTTGATGATGATTCGGACATCCTAATTCAACTGTTCGATCTCAAAAATCATTTCGAAAATGACTTTGATGATACAAACCAGCCAGACTGGAATGTAACTTATCGTTTCTCTGACTCTTGGGAGTACAACTACTCTTCTGTTCAGCAAGTTATAGTCGAGCCAACATTGAGTTTTGGATCTGCGACCATAGAGGATGAATCTTTTGAATTAAATACCTCGATTCCTGGTACATACCAATTAGAGTTTGTGGTGGCAGATCAGTCCGGAAATACACTTGATTACACACTCTATATTATTGTGAAGCCTGGAAGTGTTACTGAAATTACTGCGGTGGACGGCTACCTGAGTAATGCCACTGTAATTTTTGATGCAGACGGGGATGGGGTATCCGACCTTGGCCGTCATTTTTACACCAATGCCTTTGGACGGGCACAAATCATTTTGAGCCAAAAAGAGCTGGAAACTTTTGACCTCAATGGCAACGGCAAGCTCGATCCGACCGAGGGAAAATTTGTTGTTACCGGAGGAATAGACACGAGCACAGGAACAAAATTTTCCGGCAAGTTAATCGCTGATGCGAACTCAACCGTGGTATCCCCGCTCACCACAATGATTGCCAAGTTGATGGATTTGGGTGCATCCAAGGAAGAGGCAGTGACCGCTCTCGCCCTGGCACTCGACCTCGATACAACCATTGATTTTACGACCTACGATCCCATCCAAAAAGCATTTGAGGGAGATGTACAGGCAACCACTATACTGATGGCCAATTTACGGATGGCAAACCTGGTCAATCAGGCAGAGGGTTTATTGTTAGCCTTATCAAATGATTATCAGGGATATGAGATTGGGTCGACTCTACTGGGAGAAATTGCAAAAGGAATAAGTGTCCAAAAATCAAATCAATTAATTTTAGAAGATGCCTTGGTGGATGCATTACCCACCGCCTTGGCATCGATTGGCACAGCAGGGGAATTAAGCTTAGAAGATCAGTTGACCATGTTTCAGCTGATGGCCGATTTGGATCAGGCCATTTATGCTTTTGGGACCGAAACGGACTTTGCATCGATCATGGATCAGCA
>JAYNJW010000154.1:0-2053 GCA_038110535.1 Opitutia bacterium
GGTCTTGGCAGAATGATTGATGGTGACTAACCAAACATGAACAGTGTTCCAAAACCCAGCAGACTTTTCTTTCAGTGGAGTTAGGTTAATTGGCCTATTTTAAGCACCTGGTTTAGGTTGTGAGCCCCCAAACTTTTTTCTGCATCTTGCCGGTAATTCTTTTGTTTGCTGGTTGCTATAATAAGGATGTCTGTTGTGGGCATGAACCACAAGGTGTGGATGATAAATTAGATGAATATAATCGTCCCGACATTTTCTTGGAAATTAATAAAACCATAGAATCAGGAAACCAATTCATTGATCTTCAGAATAAAAATATTTCTGACCTTACTCCACTAATCGCCCTAAAAGGAATTGGATCACTTTATTTAAGAGACAATTACATCGAGGATCTGTCCCCACTTGCCAGATTCTCCAATTTATGGGACTTGAGATTAGGCAATAATTATATATCGGACCTAACCCCGTTGGCTGATCTTACTGGATTAACTAGGTTAAGCTTGGAGGAAAACAAAATCTCGGATTTATCACCTCTTAAAAAATTAAAAGGGTTAAAACAACTAAGGCTTTGGGAAAACAGAATTTCAGACCTAAGTCCCCTTGAGGGTCACAAACATCTCAAGGAGCTTTATCTAAGTAAAAACAAAATTACTGATGTATCTTTTCTCTCAGGGATGAAAAACTTGAAGAAATTGAGCCTTTGGGGAAACAACATAACCGATGTTTCTTCACTTATGGAATTAACGAACTTAGTTGAGCTAGAGCTAAGTCATAACGATATACCTGAGGAACAAAAAGAGATGCTGGAAAAAGCACTGCCCAATACACAAATATTGTGGTAGATCAGTGCATCAGGTGCTTAGCCCTTAACCAACTGTAGACGACTAACTAGTACCGTGTTTGGATTTGGTGCATGAGAAAGTTCGCCCTAATCGCTTCGTTTCTCGTTGCTTCCTTTTGCTTTGCCGAGGAACCTTTTCGTGTATGGACCAACCTTGATGGCAGAAAAATTAAAGCACGCTTCATCGAACAGGTGCAGGGGGAAGTGAGTGTTCAAAGAACTGATGGAAGAACATTCAAAATTCCACTAGATAATTTATCCGAAGAAGACAGGAAGTATGTTAAGTCTGTGACTTTTGATCCGACTGATGGATTGGTTGCTTGGTATCCATTTAATGGAAATGCTGAGGATGAGTCAGGCAACGGGCATCATGGGAAAGTGATCGGAGCAACCCTGTGCAAAGATAGAAAAGGGAAAAACGACAGTGCCTATAATTTTGATGGGGTAAATGATTATGTAAGAATTGAAGATAACGACCAAATGAACCCAGTTTCTTTCACAGTTTCTTGTTGGTATTATGGAACCAAAAGCTTTTCAGGTGCAGGTACAAATGTTTTGGTAGTTAAGTCTTTTACCAAACATGTAGCACCATTCTACCAATGGATTTTATGTATTGGCGGGGATGAATATGAAAGCCATACAACTAAGTACCGAAATGGTAATTTTATATTTGGCGTGAATGCAATGAGTCAAGGAGGAGCACAAATTTCACTGCATAAGAAAAATGTGATTTCTGTTTGGAACCATGTCGTGGGAGTTGTTGACCAAACTCTGGAAAAGGCACAGATATATTTAAATGGGATGCTTGCTGCAGAAAACAATCGCAAGTATACTGGGTTTAATGCTTTTCCGACTGACATTTATATCGGAAAGCACGGAAATTTAGACAAAACCCAATACCACACTCCAGGCCATATAGATGATGTTCGAATCTACAATAAAGCACTAAGTGCGAATCAAATTAAGTCACTCTACGAACTCGAAAGATAATCTATGTTGAACCTCATTTATACATTCGATGGAGGCGCGGGCCGGACCCCGAGCGGAAGTGAGAGGAGGTTGCCCGAAGGGCGACCAATCACCGATTCATCTGTTTAGCTGGAAGCAAAAACAGGAAGCAAGTGAGAGCTTGCTGGGCCCAAGCAACAATTTGTTAAAATGGAGGCGCGGGCCGGAATCGAACCGGCGAATAGAGGATTTGCAGTCCCCGGC
>JAYNJW010000155.1:0-2051 GCA_038110535.1 Opitutia bacterium
GAACATCCTCATTGAATGCCCGGATCAAATAATCCCGGTACTCGTGTGCATTTTGAATAGCAAAATCGAATTCATGGCCGTAGGTATCGGCATAGCGCATCAGGTCCATCCAGTGCCTGGCCCACTTTTCTCCAAAACGGGGGGAGGTAAGTAGTTTGTCCACTAGTGCGGTACGGGAAATTTGCAGGGCTTCAGTAATTTCAGCGGGGGAGGGAGGCAGGCCGATGAGGTCAAAATAAATCCGGCGGATCCAGGTTCGGTCATCTGCTGGTTGTGCAGGCTGTAAGCCCGAGGCTTCGATCTTGGATAAGACGAATTGATCAATGGGTGAGGTGCCCCAATCTTTCTGCTCTGTTTGGGGTATGGGCGGATTTTTCACGGGTCTCCAACTCCAGTGTTCCTTAAATCTTTTTTGCAGGTCGAATTTTTCCACCAATCCATCCTTGGAATCCACTTTGGGCCTCGGGTCGGGGGCACCCATCAGTACCCATTTTTCAAGGATGGCAATTTCCTCATCTTCGATTTTGTATTTGGGTGGCATCGCATCGACCAGTTCCTCGGTATGCTTAACCGCATCAATGACCATACTTTCGATGAGATCACCGGGAATGATTGCTGGACCGCCAACTCCACCGGTTGCCCAGCCCCACTTGGAGTCGAGGAAGAGTTTCCCTTTTAGTTTTTTCGCCTGATTGGAATGGCAATCATAACAGTGCTCAGCGAAGATGGGACGAACCTTGGCTTCGAAAAATTCATTTTGCTCAGCAGTTAGCTGATCGGGCTGGATGTCTTTTTCTGCCCAAACTGAAAAAGTGCCAAATATAAAAGAGTAGAGAATGAACCGAGAAAACTTCATCCCCAAAGCTATGCGAGAATTTGTTTGATGACATGCCCGTGCACATCTGTAAGGCGCATGTCGCGACCGCTGAAACGGAAGGTACTTTTCGTATGTTCGATTCCAAGCAGATGAAGCATGGTGGCATGAAGGTCATGAATCTCCCACTTGTCCTCAATCGCTTTATATCCAAAATCATCGGTTCTACCTACACTTGAACCACCTTTTACTCCACCGCCTGCCATCCAGACGGTAAATCCAAACGGGTTGTGGTCACGGCCATTGGAACCCTGAGCAAAGGGCGTTCTGCCGAATTCACCGGCCCAAACGATGAGGGTTTCATCGAGCATGCCCCGGGCCTTGAGATCCTTGATCAATCCAGCGATCGGTTGGTCGATGGTCAGGCAGTTTTTGTTGTGCCCATCGACTAGGTCCTTGTGCTGATCCCAGCGGTCCCCATTTCCTCCCGGGCAGGTAAGTTCGATAAACCGTACTCCGCGTTCCACCAGCCTGCGGGCAATTAGGCATTGTTTGGCAAAGGTCTGGGTGTTTTTGAAGTTGGAATCCAAGCCGTATAGTTTTTTGGTCGCCTCTGTTTCCCCGCGCAGATCGGTCAGCTCAGGCACTGCACTTTGCATGAGGTAGGCAGTCTCGTAGTTGCGGATGGCTGCCTCGACCTGAGGATCACCCTGTAAATGAGCGAGGGTCTTTTCATCTAGGCTGCGTATCAAGTCCAGTTTGTTACGCTGCAGAGTGTCGCTTGGTTCCGACCGCTTTACATTTGCGATAGGATTTTCGGAGGGTAGGAACACGGAACCCTGATAAGTCGCAGGGAGGAATCCTGATCCGAAGCAGTCGAGACCACCAGGGGGAATCAGTCCACCATTAAGCACCACGAAGCCTGGTAAATTCTTGTTTTCAGTTCCAAGCCCGTATCCGAACCATGCCCCCATGCTGGGACGTCCCTGAAAACCGGACCCGGTGTGTAAAAAGTAATTGGCAGAGGTATGCTCGGCAAAGGGGGAGGTCATCGATTTGATCATCGCCAGATCGTCAGCCACTCCCGAGAGGTGAGGGAAGAGAGAGCTGATCCAATGTCCGCATTCTCCGTGCTGTTTAAAGTCCCATTGGGACTTCAGGACGGTACCAATGTTATCAAATTGAGTTCGTTCCAATTTACCGATTGCAGTGCGGGGGTCCTGCCCATTGTATTTTT
>JAYNJW010000156.1:0-2028 GCA_038110535.1 Opitutia bacterium
TCCCAAAAGGCTCGTAGCGTTCGTCCCAGACGAGGCTGGAAGGATGTCCGTGGAAGCCATCCTTTTTTATGCGGTAGATGGGGGAGCCACCCCGCCAGTCACCCTGGTTGTCCCCGCACCAAAGATTACCACTTTCATCCCGGGCAATACCGTTGTGCATCCGGAATCCATTGGCATAGGGGATGAGGGAGCCATCCTTTTGGTAGTGCACCACATAGCCTTTTTGTTTAACAGCAGCGAAATTCCGGCCTCTTCTTCCGTCATGTTTGTATTCACCTCGGGAGGTGTAAAAAGTGGGCCCATTATGGGAGGCCGTGCCCAGTGCGATATAGAATCCGCCATCCCCGTCCGGGCAGATGGCATTGGTTTCATGGTAATTTCCACTTAGCCCAAAATCGGAGCAAAGGTTGCGGTAGCGCTCGGCCACACCATCTCCATCCAAATCCTCAATTAGAGTGAGTTCTGCCATCTGGCTGACCACAATTTTTCCAGGGGCTAGTACTTCCATGCCCATCCCATTGTGCAAACCTGTGGCGAAAACTTGCCACTTAATCTTTGACAAATCCTTTCCAGGTTGGCTAACCACTACATCCCCACGGCGCAGGCAGGCATAGAGGTTACCATTCTGATCAAAAGCAAGATCCCCAATCTCCGGTGGTAATTCGGCAGGGAAGGGGACATCCTCCAGGAGGTAGCTATTTGCCCAGCAACTGCCGGTAATCATAAGAGGAGTTAGAACGAAAAGAAAAATGGATTTCATAAAGCGGTTTACTTGAAAGTTTTTATAAAGAGAACAAGGGAGTCGTACTCCAACGGCTGCAACTGGTAGGGCGGCATCATTCCCATGAGGTATCCTTTTACGGTTTTAGCTCCCGGGTTTTGAATGGATTCAATCAAGTACGCATCATCTGCTTTTTGGGCCGAAGCAGTGATGAATTCACGATGGCTGCCCGCCAGCCCCTTGAAAGTTGGGCCATGATTCAGTCCACCATCGGTGGTATGGCAGGCCACACAGCCCATACTGTTGTAGAGTTCCTCGCCTTTGGCAAAAGTTGCCTCCTTTAGCACAGTTGCTTTTTTGTCTGATGAATAGCGTTCTCCAGCGTTGGGGCGGATTACCACCACCAGTTTGCCCGGCTCAGATCTGACTTCTTTGATCTGAGTTTTAGGGGACTTGAAAGATATCTTTTCCTTTCCTCGAGTTGAAACGGTCAGTTCGAGAGTTTGTTTTCCGGGCCCACTCCGGGGAGTAAATTGAATGGTATGTTTGCCTGCGGAAAACGAAAAGACCGGTTGTTTGGTTTCGTCCAATTCGTATCCCAGGTACTTGGGGGAACCCAGTTCGGCAATAGATTTTCCATCAATATGGATGGGGTGTTTCCCCTGTGCCTTGTAAAAAAGAAAGCCATACAGTTCGGGTACATAGGCAAACCCTCTGCGTCTTCCTCCCTCCTTGTCGCCCCAGTAATTCTTCATGTCAAGAAACCCATCCGTCCAAGCATAAAGCAATCGGCATTCGGTGGTGTCCCACACGTAGGAAAGTTTTTTTCCCAGGTTTACAGCTATGGCAGCAGGAACACCTGATATCGGTGCCTGGACACCATCATTTTCTTTGCCATTTCGTGCACTGTATTTGGCAACACTCGTACCCCTGGAGTGGTTTCCCAGCACTAGGTTGCGGTCCAGTTTTGGATCCGGGCAATAGGTGCGGAGGATCAGTGGGCGATCCATAGTTCCCATCGGTTTGGTATTAAAGGTGAGGTATCCAGTGTCCTTGAAATCTTGGGCAAGAGACATTGGAGCATACGCCACAAAAAAAGATAGGCTAAGGAACACAAGCGATAGGTTTCTTTTCATATTTGCTTTACGCGAGTAAACCTAGCTCTTCTTTTGCAGGCAAAGATAAAATTTGTAAATGTAGTACAAAAATTCTGAAATCCTCCTTTCAATTTCCAAAATTTTGTCCAAATTAGTGGACAGTTTGATATTTGGTATGTAGTTGATATATCAAATGAAGGTGAATATTGA
>JAYNJW010000157.1:0-1999 GCA_038110535.1 Opitutia bacterium
AGAAATAAATGGGAGATTTATCCAGCAGGATGGATAGAATGAAGATTACCCCAGTTGCATTGACCACTAGTTTGATCGCTTGACATATCCCCTTAAGAGGCAATTTGGAAGAAAGACTGGATTCCTCATAACTGTCGTGCAGGGCATTGATCAGGGCATCGATGCTCCACAATGCGATGACCACAAGGTAAAGGTTGACCGAGACCTCAATAATCCCCAGCAGAACCGGAAATGGCCCTAGGATGACAGGCGACAAGGCACTGATCACAAAGGCAGGAGCCAGGTGGGACAACCGGTGAAAGAATTTCTCCTTCAGAAAATGCTCACCGATGCGGGTCTGGGACCTTTTGGCCAAGGAACGCACCATCCCCAAGACAAAACCTTTGACGATGGAATTAGCCACCCAAGCGAGCAAAAGAATTAGCAGTAGAGAAATAGTTGCGGTAAATAATTCAACCGTCCCTTTTTCTGCATCCACGCCTAAAAAACCATATACTTCTCTAAATAACGCACGATGAAATTGGGCTACATAATCCATCTGTTAAATCCAACCCGATAAGTGATCTTTGCTCAATCCAAAAGGATATTGATCTCGGGCTTTTAGAGGAAGGAATTTTAGATTCTACCGAAGGGTTTCCCCAATCCAGTCAATCACCGCAGTAATCATTGGTTGTTCTCCCGCTTCGGAAAACACATGGTTCGCCCCAGGAATCTCAACTATTTTCTTAGGCTCATTGGCCACTGCAAAGATTTCACGGGAATCATCGATTGGGACAACATCGTCCTCCGTGCCATGAACCAACAACCAGGGTATCTTAACCTCCCCAGCCTTTGGTGCGGTGCTTTTAATGCTTTCCAGGTCATTTTTGAAAATGGAGGACAAAGGACAACTTGGCTCTTCCCACATGCAACCAGAGTCGGGCGTTTCCTCGCCAAATTCCCTCTCGTAAAAAGCTTTGGTATTTACCATACCAGCCAGTGAGATCAAAAATTTGATCCGGTCATCGGAGGCAGCCGCCAAGGTACCAACGGCTCCACCCATGCTGTGCCCCGCATAGATGATGCGGTAACCAGACTCGTGGGCGGCGGTGACTACTGCTTTTAAATCCTCCACTTCCTTGGAGATGGTGGACTTCCGAAAATCTCCCTCGGATCCACCGTTACCGGAAAAGGAAAAGCGCAAGACCGGCAACCCTTCTGCAGATACCGCTTCGGCCAAAGCCACCACGAATGGCCGGTCCTTGTTGCCCGTGACCCCATGGCCGATAATCAGCAGGTTGCGGGCATTTTCCTGCCCGGCATGAAAAGTGTATTCTAGGGTCTCTCCCTGAGCGTTCTTGATAACTTGATCCATAGATGATGGGTAAACCAAGGATAAGTGAAATTGGCAAGCCCCCATGAATCAAAGACAAAAAAAGCCGGCCCCACATTCGGAGCCGGCTCAGTAAATGAAAAACGAGGAATTCCTACTTAGGCGATCTCAGAGGCGTGAAATTCATACCAGTCATCCAAGTTGTTCAAATTGATCGCATCCCTGGGGTCACCATCTGCCAAACCATTGGCTGAAAGAATACCCTGACGGGTGGCATCATCATGAATATACCCGGTAATGGAATCATTGAGTGCAGAAATGGTATCTCCATCCAGCTTCACGCCAGGCTGAGCCTGAACCCATGCCTCGAATTGAGGATAGGTAGGTTTAGAGTCAGTGATAAAGGAACGAACCGCATCGGCACTTAATCCTAAAGCATCAATCACCATGGAATCATAACCAGCACCAATTCCGGGATATCCGTCCGCAATCTTTCCGGCAGCTTCCAAGGAAACTTTTTGCCAAAGACGGGGCATGTGAAGAACGCCAAGAGGACCGGCAGTACCGGAGCTAATCAAAGGAACAATTTTAGACATATCTGATTTTAATTAGGGGTTAAGGTAAAGTTTGGCTCAGGTAAGATTCACTCGTAAACCAAGATTTTGATGGACAATTCCTGCGCCTTTC
>JAYNJW010000158.1:0-1997 GCA_038110535.1 Opitutia bacterium
AAAGGAGGGGGCAAGAGAAGTGATCATTGTGATCACCCCACACATAATCAATACCTCGGAAAAATCTTTCAGTTATGTCATCCCAAAGGATTCGCAGTCCTTTGACTCCTTTGACAATATGCTCTTCCGCAATGCGTACCGTATTCGGGACGATGACCTTTTCGATCTCTCCTTCGCCACCCAGAGCGAATATTTCCAGAATATTTTAAAAGAACTCAAAGCCTACAAATTGGCCCATCCCGGAATTTCAGATGACGATGAAGTATTCAACTACCTGCATGATAAGGTACCGGGGGAAGAAGTCATCGTAAGACGGATGATCTGGGAAATTGTTCATAAATCAAAGTATCACCAGTACATAGCAGACGATCACATTCTGCTTTTTGAATCCCACGAAGAGGCAACCTACGGAAACAAGTTCAAAACTCATCTGCTTAATCTTTTGATGGGCAGGCTAGTGGACAAACCGGAAAACTCTTTGGTGCTCAACTTTGCGGATCATAAAGCCCGTTCCAAGGGACCCTTCGAGCATCCCAGAGCCATGATTTCTCTGGGTAAAGTAAGTGACCCGGGAAATTATGTTGAACAGATGAGCAAATTGAATTCCAAGGATCCAAACCGAAATACTCTATTGCTCTGCCCAGAAATCGCCCCCCCTGGAGTCCGTGGAGCCAACGCCTTGGAAGTCCTAAAAGGCGTATTGGTGCTCAAGCGTATCCTTACCCTGAACAGCTCCATGCCCGTAACCATCAATGAGTTTAGAGTGGGCCGGCAAATCATCTTTCCCACCGAACAGGAACTAAAGGACAAATACCATGTGATCGACTATGATGCGGTGAAGTTCTTTTACGAGGTAATCAATTACTATCCGGAATTCGAAAACGCATTCAATCGGGATTCGGAAGAAATTTTAAGCACAATCAGGAGTCCCAAGAGGTAAGAAGATATTCATCATGTCGGACCAAGCTCCAAAGATTTTGAAACTCGTCATGTTAATGGCGGGCATTCTTTGGGGAATGGTTCTTTCTTCCTGCACGGAAAAGTCCGAGCCACAAACACCAGCCTTTTCTAGGGACTTTGAAAGCTTTGACCTGGCGACCAATGCATTTGAAGTCTGCCAATCCAAAGAATCGGAAAAGAAAACATTTTTGAAGTTTTTTACGGAAGGCGGATACCGTCTTTCGGCAGATCCCGGGGTGGAAGCTCTCGATGAGTTTTTCGAAGCGGTCAGGGTGGGATACTCCGTGGAAACCGAAAACCTCGATTATTCCTTGATCAAAAGGGAGTATCACACCTTTACCCATGCGATGGATGTAATGATCACAATCCATGCCCTTTTCGAAGCTGGTGCTGGTGTCTTTTTCACCCCTGATGAAAAAGCAGTCCTGCTCCTTGCTGCTCTCGGGCATGATGTCCTGCACAGTGGGGTGAATAATGGCTTTTTAGCGAAGACCAAGCATCCCTGGGTTGAGCAATTTGGAGCGGACGGAGTGCAGGAAAAAAGGTCGGTTCAATTCATGGAAAAGGTTCTTGAAAAATACGGGATATTCGAAATATCCGATACCAATCAATCCTCTCGGTCTTTGAGAATGCTCAGGCAATCCATCCTCTGGACGGATTTCTCAAGGCACACGGACTTGATGAATCAGGTAAGCGAGATCATCCCCAAACTGGAACTCCCAAAAGGTCCTGAACAAAAAAGAAGAATCAGTGCAGACTCCATTCTAAATCAGGAGGAAAGAATTTTGCTGGCTTCGTTCCTTCTTCACTGTGCGGATGTCAGCAACCCGGGCAAAGAATGGACAGTTGCCGAAAAATGGGCATACTTGGTGATGAATGAATTCTTTGCACAGGGTGATTTGGAAAAAAGTCTGGGTATTGAACCTTCCATGAACTGTGATCGTTTGAAGGTTAAAATCCCTGAATGCCAAATTGGATTTGCTAAATATGTCGTTCACGATCTTTACACCCAACTTGAAAAAATCGCCCCAAAGGCA
>JAYNJW010000159.1:0-1938 GCA_038110535.1 Opitutia bacterium
TTTTCTTTACAGAATTCAATGGTTGCCTGGTAGACCCCGGCATAGTTGCGGTCGGGGATCACTGCCTTGGTATCCTTGGGCTGTCCGTCCGGTCCCCACATCTGGCCGGATGTACGGATCATCGCAGGCATGGAGGCATCGATGATCACATCACTGGGGACATGCAAATTGGTGATTCCCTTGTCGGAATTTACCATGGCAAGCGGTGGTCGCTTTGCGAAAATCTCCTTGAGTGCAGTTTCCACCTGGGCGCGGGTATCTGTATCCAGATTTTCTAGGGCGGAGTAGAAGGAGTTCAATCCATTGTTTGGATTAAACCCTGCAGCGGAGAGTGCTTCCCCGTGGGTGGTGAGCAGTTCGCCCAAATATGCATTCACACAATGGCCAAAGATGATGGGGTCGGAGACTTTCATCATCGTGGCTTTCATATGCAGGGAGAAAAGAACATCCTCGGAAATCGCGGCCTCGAGTTGCTCGGATAAAAACTGGCTGAGTGCTTTTTTGCTCATCACCGACGCATCAATCACTTCCCCTTCTTCCAGGGTAAGTCCCTCTTTGAGGAGAGTTGTCTCCCCGTCCGCTCCCAGCAGTTCAATGCTTACGGTGGTGGGCTGGGAGAGCAGGAGGGATTTTTCACTGCCGTAAAAATCTCCATCTGCCATATGGGCGACATGGGATTTGGAATTGCTGGACCATGCCCCCATGGAGTGCGGGTTTTTCTGGGCATATTCCTTGACCGGCTTGGCTACCCGACGGTCGGAATTCCCTTCCCGTAATACTGGATTTACCGCTGAACCAAGCACCTTGGCATAAGTGGCACGGATTTCTTTTTCTTCCTCGGTCTGAGGGTCCGTGGGGAAATCGGGAATGTTGAATCCTTTGCTTTGCAGTTCCTTGATCGCATCCACCAACTGGGGAATGGAGGCACTGATGTTGGGAAGTTTAACGATGTTTGCCTCTGACTGCTTGGCCAGTTCACCCAGTTCGGTGAGGGCATCGGGTACTTGTTGCTCAGGGCTTAAATGGTTTGGGAAATGGGCAAGGATACGGCCAGCTAGGGAGATATCTTTTACCTCGTACTTAATTCCTGAAGAGGATGTAAATGTTCCTAGGATGGGGAGCAGTGAACGAGTGGCGAGAGCAGGTGCTTCGTCGGTCAGGGTGTAAGCAATGGTAGTCATCGTTTTTGTAAATAAGTATGCAAACGAACCAACATAGCCATGCACTTATTGTGTGCAACGATCAACTCACCAAAGAAGAGGGAAGAGAGTGGTGAAGGGTGAAGAGGGAAGTTTGAAAAGTGAAGAGTGAAGAGAAAAAAGAGGAGTTAGGAAAATTTACCAACCGTCTGTCTAATTCAAGCTGGCAGTGAAGAGACGGCGGAAGGAATATAGTTCCTTGTCATACTCCACATCGGGCACGATCCAAAGGTTGCGGAAGGATACTCCGGTGCCCTTGTGGTCCTGGATCATGAGGGGACGTTTGCCATGTGCTTTGTAAGGTCCCCCCACTTCGCCGTAAACCCAGGCGTCGTTGTGAATGAGGTGCCCATTGTGATGTACGGTCAAGCGCATGGGCTCGGCAAGAGATCCATCCGTTTCAAACACCGGTGCCTTGTACAAAATATCATAGGACTGCCAGTTACCCGGTGCCCGGCTGGCATTAACCAAGGGTGGGTGCTGTCCATAGACCGAACCGCAGGAACCATCCGCAAAGGTGTCGTTCTGAAAACTGTTTAGGACCTGCAGTTCATAAGCGGACATCAGAAAGATTCCGGAATTTCCGTACAGTTGACTGTTGCCCTCATATTCTTCTTCCTTGGCTGAATCGAAACGAAACTCCAGATGAATCCGGGCATCTCCGAATTCCTGTTTGGTGGGGTTGTTTCCCTGACCACGGGGCATCACTCCCTCGCCGTCAAATTTCCAGTTTGGATTG
>JAYNJW010000160.1:0-1927 GCA_038110535.1 Opitutia bacterium
CAACTTTAACTACAACGATTCCTCCATTTTCCCTTGAATAAGAAGTCATCTCCTTAATGCCGGTAAGATCCCAGATTTTTTCCTCGATCTGTTTGCAAATTCCATCTTCCACTTCCAAAGGAGCTGCCCCAGGGTAGGCCACGGAGATGGTAACCAGATCGAGATCGAAGTCCGGAAATAATTCCATTTTTAATCCTCGCACCGAGAAGATTCCCGCAATCAGGATAACCCCCATGAGGAGGTTGGCAGCTACTCCGTTTTTGGCGAACCAGGCAATCATTTACTTACTTCCGTTTTGATCAGCAGCTTCTTTAATCTTTTCTGCTTTGGGTGGAGTTGAGTCATCACCAACCACCCGAACTTTCATTCCTTCAGAGATGATTTCAATGGGAGTAATGCAAACCCGATCGCCATTCTTTAGTCCTTTGCCTACCCATACCTGACGGTTGGTGCGATGAAGAACTTCTACTTTTTTGGGATGAAGACGACTTTTCTGATCCACAACCAGTACCGTCTCGAGATCACGAAAAGCGGAGTCTGGCAGAACAAATGTGGAAATTTTTTTCCCAGTTAGACGAAGACTAACGAACTGGCCCAAGCTGAGCGGAGATAAAACTTCAGGTTTGGAAAAAGGATTGGCAAAGCAGTTGTCGATGCGGGCGACAAAATTGGTCAGCCTGGTCTTGGGATCGACCATGCCCTGGGAACGGTCCAGGGATCCACGGTGCAACGCATTTCCCTGGCTGTCCAAGGTAACGACACGGATGGGCGAGCCATTGGAGTATCCATCCACAAAGCCAAGAAAAGAAATCTCTTTTTGACTAAGGGACAGATCAATTTCTGCGGCATCCAAAGCATAGACCTCAGCCAGAGCTGCTGAACTTCCTCCACCCACGCGCTGCCCACGGTCCACCATGGTACGGATGATCCGACCGTCAAAGGGAGCAAGCACCCGGGCCCGATCGAGGTTTTTCTGTGCCTGTTTGAGATGAGCCTGCGCAGAATTGATTTCCGCTTCCGCCTTGCGAATTTGAGGTAGCCGGCGAACAAGTTCTGGTGCTTTGGACCAGTCGCGGTCTCCCCATTCACTTTTTGCCTGATCTGCAAGTTCTCTTTCCTGGACTAATTGCAACTCAGCCCGGCTGACATTTGCCTTTGCTTCAGCCACTGCACTGAGCAGGTCCACTTCCTCGATTTTTACCAGTAGGTCGTTCTTTTTAAAAAAACCTCCAGCACGAAAGGACGGTGCTTGTTCCGCTTTTTGAAAGGGAGCCACGCCCTCCACAATACCTGGTACTTCGGCGATCAGGGTAGTCCGTGTGTGAGGGCGTACCACCCCGTGCGTCTCAATGGTTGCGGCCAGTGACTTGTTTTCGGCCACAACCACCTCCACATAGGGAGCTTCCCGTTTAATTTCTTTCGGCTTGGGGTCAGGACGAAGCTGGATTAAGTGCCAGGCAAACCAGACAAGACCGGCGAGGACGAGGGGGGGAAGAATGAATTTTCTCATAGTTTATTCAGAAAGTGGGGACTGCCCCAGAGCCAGGTGCAGATCAATTCGGTTGTGAATACGTTGTTTTCGAATAAGATAAACTTGGCTGCGGGCATTAAAGGCCCGCCTTTGGTTTTCCAAGGCATTGAAAATCGCTTCCACTCCCCGCTGATATCTTTCCCAGCTTAATTTTGAAGCATCCTCAGCAGATTGAGCGGCTAGTTCGATCAGAGTTTCCTGTTCGGCGAGACGGATTTCCGCAGCCAGAACATTTTCCACCTCCACAAAAGCATTGAGGGCAAGGGAACGATAATCTGCCCAGGCAGCGGCTTGGAGAGCTTTGGCCTGCCGGTGAGCCGCCCGCAGGCGCCCCCCATTAAAAAGGGGCAGGCTGAGCGACCCATTGATTCCCCAGGTTCTGAAATTATCATCAAG
>JAYNJW010000161.1:0-1895 GCA_038110535.1 Opitutia bacterium
TGAATCCAAAGGGATTATGGGAAACTGGAACCTATTGGCACCTGGAGACCAGACCGGATGAACTGGAAAGTTTGGATGATTTCGAACTGAAACAAACAGCCCATGCGATTGATCACAAGTTAAAGAGTGCGAAATTCCAGACTCTGGTTCATGGGGATGCCAAGTTGGCGAATTTTTGCTTCCAGCCAGACGGGGGTGAAGTGGCAGCGGTCGATTTTCAATACATTGGGGGCGGATGCGGAATGAAGGACTTGGCCTATTTTGTGGGAAGTTGCTTCCGAGATGAAGAGTCAGGAGCCCGTGAGGAGGAAGCCTTGTATTGTTACTTTCAATTTTTCGCTGAAGCGATAAAGAGTGGTGTGTCTGAAATGTCAGCCAAAGAGGTGGAAGAAGAGTGGCGTCCGCTCTACCGAGTTGCCTGGGCTGATTTCCACCGGTTTATGAAAGGCTGGAGCCCCGGGCACTGGAAACTAAGCGATTACAGCGAGCGGGTTACCCGATCGGTAATCAAGGATCTTAATGGGTGAAGCTATTGCCCCCTTTTCAAGCCCAGTATTGCCAGTTTGACACGATCTGCATTATTCAGAGGATAATCCATACTGCTATGGATATTTCTACCTATATTGGAATTGCTGTCGGTCTCGTTCTTGCCCTCCTGTTTTGGAAAGTCGATGACTTCTTTGATCGGGTTTTAGGTTGGTTTCTTAACCCCATTCTTAACCCCATCTTTTCTCTTATTGGATTAGACTCAGCAGGGGGTCCTTTTACTTCTAAGGCAAGAGAATTGGATAACTGCATCGAACTTGTTATTCAAAAGGAAGGTTCGGGAAAGGCGGCCCCTGCTGCCATTCTCGTCACTGGTTCAGGAAATCAAAAAGCCTATCCTGTTCCTTATTTTAGTGAGGAAGAAGCAAACCAGGGTGTGTCAGAAAAAAATCAAAAGGAACTGCGTAAACAACTTACGAATCAAAAAATTTCACAGGGAGAAAAAATACAGGTTTTTATTTCAAAGAATGAATTGAGTGGAGCCAGCTTATCCTCGATTGCAGTGATGGATAAAAAAGGTAAGAACTGGCCGGTTACCTTGTCCTGAGAATGAGGAAGGCACTCCTACAGGAGCTTTGCCAAGTTGCAGTTACTGCTGCACGGTCGGCAGGTAAGATTATCCAAACTCATGTGAATCAGGAGATCGTAGTTTCTCATAAAGAGGGTGGGGACACTCTGGCTTCTCAAGTGGTCACAGAAGTGGACCGAATGGCAGAGGAAGCCATTGTTGCTAGCATCAAGCCCATTTCCCAAAAACATGATCTTGCAATTCTAACGGAGGAAACCCCGGATGACGGCTCAAGGTTTGAGAAGGACTATTTTTGGTCGATTGATCCAATGGACGGTACCCTCGCCTTTGTGGAAAAGAAACCCGGCTATGCCGTATCGATTGGACTCGTGGACCAGCAGGGCAGCCCTGTGCTCGGAGTGGTATATGATCCCAGCTTGGATGTCCTCTGGCAGGCAGCAAAAGGCCTTGGAGTTTTTCGTAACGGAGAGGCTTGGAAACCAAGTCAGCAATCGGATGTGCTTACCTTTGCTTATGACCGAAGTTTTGAAACCAACCCAAGATTTTCTGAAGCCATCGATTTACTGGAAGCTTATGCTCAATCAACTGGTCTTGCCGGGATCGTTGCCAGTCAGCATGGGGGATCTGTGCTTAATGCCTGCCACGCCTTGGAAAACAGTCCAGGGTGCCACTTCAAGTTTCCCAAGTCGGGCGATGGCGGGGGGAGTTTGTGGGATTATGCCGCCACTGCCTGTATTTTTGAGGAGGCAGGAGTGGTTGTCACCGATATGTTTGGAAATCCACTGGATTTAAATCGTGGAGATTCCACCTTTATGAACCA
>JAYNJW010000162.1:0-1891 GCA_038110535.1 Opitutia bacterium
GATGCACGTAAATTGCCAAAGGAGCGAGAGCTCAAAGGATCAGAACTGGTCGAGAACAAGGATATCATAGACCGCATGAAGAACCTTTACAATCGAATCACATCCAATGGACCTGCCGCACCGGAATCGGTACCGCGGTATTAGCCCACAAACTAAGGAATGAGAAATGTAAGTCATACAAATTGCAATTGCTTGAAAACTTTAGCAGTTATTGCAGTCGGCTTAAGTTTTTTCATCGCTGGTATTCATGCTGAGCAAGCAAATGCGAATCGGCCAAATATCCTTTTCATCTATCTTGACGATCTTGGATATGGCGATGTGACCTGCTACAATCCAGACTCCAAAATCCACACGCCCAATATTGACAGACTGGCGAAAGAAGGAATGGCTTTCACGGACGCACACACCCCCGCCCCCATTTGTGGACCGAGCCGGTATGGACTCTTGACCGGTCGCTATCCCTGGCGCAGAGGCAAAGGAGGCACGGATAACGGGGATAAATTCCGAGATGTATTCATTAAGAAAGGCCGTACAACGCTAGCATCTTTGTTGAAGAATGAGGGTTATAACACAGCTCAAATCGGAAAGTGGGGTATTCGGCATAACTACTCAGATGCGGTTAAGCCTGGAAAGGAGCCTGGTCACAAAGATTCATACGATTTCCCGAACAAGCGGTTACTCGGTTCTCAGGCGGTAGGGTTCGACTATTCCTGGTGCATGACACACCTTTTCCCTGCACCGGGCACTAAAGCCATTGGCCATTCAAAGCACCAGCTGGAAAATGGACTTCCGGTGGATCCTAGCCTGAAGATCTCCAATCCCCATAGCTGGCTTCCGGGCAGTGCCATGAAGGTGGTTGAGTATCTGGAAACCTACGCTGGTGAAAAAGAGAACCCGAAGTTCGGTATCAACCGAGAGAACCCGTTTTTTATCTATTGGGACCCTCCTAGTCCTCACACCCCCATTGTTCCCAATAAAGAGTTCCAGGGCAAATCCGGAGCGGGTGACTACGGGGATTTCGTGCTTGAAATCGATCACTATTCCGGTGCGATTCTTGATGCCCTGGACCACTTGCAACTCACGGATAATACCCTCGTCATCTTTTCATCGGACAATGGCCCGGAGACCTTTGCCTACGAGCGAATCCAGAAACACCAGCACTACAGCATGGGACCACTTCGAGGGGTGAAGCGCGACGCATGGGAGGGTGGTCACCGGGTGCCTTTCATAGTCCGTTGGCCTGAGGTTGTGAAGCCTCGTCAGCACTGCGACGAATTGGTTGGTCTAACAGACTGGCTGGCAACCTTTGCAGATGTTGCCGGGTTGGAGCTGTCTGATCATGAAGGTGAGGATAGCGTAAGTATTCTGCCCCTTCTGAAGGGCAGCACAGAACCTGTGCGAGAATCACTCATTCATCACATGTCTTCAAGATTCGCAATACGCCATGGAGATTGGCTGTTCATTGATCACAAAAACGGTGACGGCAACAATGGGAAACGCAAAGAACCCGGCTGGTTGCGCAAGGAACGCGGAGTCGTGTCTCACAACTCCAAAGCGGAATTATTCAACCTGAAAGACGACCCTCAACAAACCACCAATCTATACGATAAGCACCCGGAAAAAGCGAACGAGCTGATGAAGCTGCTCAAACAATCCAAGAAACCCAATGGACCTGCCGCACCGGAATCGACACCGAGGTATTAGCCGCAAAATTTTATACCAGCCTTCAAAATAAAAAACTAACCATGCAAAACATCCTAATAAACAAGATGATTATTCGTACCTTTCTCTCTGCCTGCTATGTATTAGTTAGCTCTCTGTTCGCGTTTGCGGAAGCCACCAAGACGAAGCCAAATATTCTCTTCATCATGGCAGATGATCTGGGCAAGGA
>JAYNJW010000163.1:0-1859 GCA_038110535.1 Opitutia bacterium
TATTTGATGGATTTATATTTAAGGTCATTTTGAATCCTCCTTGATTTTATTATCGAGTCCGACATCCTGTCGGTGACTAGTTATTAATTCTAAATCATCTTTGGCTAATGATTGTTCCCAACTGGTCACAATCGAATAAATTAGACTAATCGGATTCCAATTACTGAAGGTACATTTGGTAGTGCAAAGATTGAAAAATAATCCATTCGTATACCTTCTTGAACCAAGCAGCTTTCTCGCTAAAGAACCATTTATTGCTTCGATCTGTTTCTCAATACCGTTGTTTGGGAAAGAAACATTCATCAATGCAACTGGAAGAGTAGCTGAGCAATTTGAATGGAGTCGAAGAAACATTGGTTTAATTGGTGAGGGAACTCAGTGATTAGATCAGATGTTTAGTGGGAATTAGTTGTGAATTTAGAAAAACCACTAACTTATCGAATAAGCATCAGTGCAACTTCGGGAGCGGTGTTTGCTTGAGCTAGCATCGCTGCGGATGCCTGCCTGAGAACACTGTACTTTGCCATACGGGTAGTTTCTGCACCCATATCAACATCCTTAATACGCCCATTGGCTGCTTCCATGTTAGTGCGTTGCCTGGAAAGATTGATTTGCTGAAACTCAAGGCGCGACATAGCTGCACCATTTTGAGCACGAAGTGCGGCTACATTTTCCATCGCAGTCAGGAATACACCAACGGAAACATTATGGAGGTTGATGGCCTCATCCAGAGAGTTTGCTGCAAGCGTGAAAGTGAGTTGAGTACTCTCACCCATAACCTGTTCATTTGCTAAACTTGCGGCTGAAACATTTGAAACCGTATTACCTATTGCCACTCCAAGCTCATCAGTGTCCGTGGTGTTGCTTGCATAAGCAGCACCATAATTGATTTGCCTTACACCAGTAGTTCTAGAGTCAACCTTCGAAGAATCGAAAGTCAGTGCGGACCAAGCCAATGATTTATGTATGCTCACTTTGGCACCCGCACTACCATCGGCACTGGTAAATACATCAACAGTATGGTCAAAACCAGGATACTTGCCATCAATATCAAAGACACCTTCGCGCCCATCAGTTCTGACAACACCTCCACCGGTATTATCATCTGCAAACCGAGCAAAGAGGCTTACCCCATTAAAGGTTCCACTTATCATATCTTTGAGCTGAACCTGAAGGTCCTTGAACTCGCGATTGTAAGTTTTCTGATCATTCTCATTTTTCATTACATCGCGACTTAAGCCCTTAAGTTCACTCATGCGATCAACGATGGTTCCGATCGATTCTAAAATTCCGTCCTGTACTTCAAGAAATGAAATTCCATTCTGAATATTCTTTTCAGCACCGGCTAAGCGATTGATTGCCGCCTGAAGCTTCATTGAAACAGCCAATCCACCCGCATCGTCAGATGGGCGGGTAATCCTCGTACCACTTGCTAATTTCTGCATGCTCCGTTGAAGCTGGGTTGAATTGCGTCCGAGATGATAGTTGGCGGTAACTGCGCCTTGGTTTGTACTAATGTATAATGACATGATTATATCCTCCTTGATTTATTTTTTGTTTATTGCCATTGGCCTCCGTGCCTCAGGCGTTTCGACTGTTAGGGGTTGCGGGCAGTCGATACCCAGAATGTGAAAAGTTGTTATCTAAAAAGTGCATTTGTGTATTTATATGTGCAATTTTGACTATTAAATTGATAATTATAGAGATTACTGAATTAAACTTAGGGCCAATCCTGTTAAACTGTTGGCTTGTGCAACCATTGAGGTAGAGGCCTGCACAAGTATATTATTTTTTGAAAATTCTGTACTTTCAGCTGCAATATCTGCATCCATGATTCTACCTTCCGCAGCACCCAAATT
>JAYNJW010000164.1:0-1853 GCA_038110535.1 Opitutia bacterium
ACTGAGGCTTCATCCACTTTGAACTCCATTTGGGGAGTTAGAAATTCACGGAGGGATTGCTTCTTAAATTTCTCTTCTCCTATTCTCGTCCCCAATTTCTTGGCGACTTCTGGGCTCATACAGTCCCCTGCCAAAGGTTCCTTGGCCAATGGCTTAAATTCAAATGTCACATGATCGAGGTCATAGGCCTTCCCGTTGGACGAGAGCACGGACAAATCACGGTTATGGGCATTGGGAAAAAGTAAGGCAGCACTTACATTTCCCTCGTCTTGGTCAGCAATGGAGCGAAACAATTTTTCTCTTGATGATGAATTTCGGAATTCATCATCCGAGAACTGGAAGGATACGGATGCAATGCAGGTTTTATCCGTTTGAACCCGAATCCATTGAGCATCCAAATCCTCCGGAAAAATATGGGAGGCAAACCGCTCTACCCTGATGGACCGATAGGTTTCAAAGCTTCCCTTTCCTTCACGGTCAATCTCCAGGGTAAAGGTGACGGGCTTGTCGGTTGCAAAATGAATCATTCTTTTCGGAAATCCATTCATCAAAAAGGGAGGGGATGGTTCTCCTGCTGCAACCTGATCATTCATATAAATCGATCCTGCAGCATTTCTAGGCCCCCATTCACTTAATTCCTCAAAGTCTCCAAACCATAAATTGGACTGGGGTTGGCCAACCAAAGGATTTCCCTGAATGCTAGCCTCGTCCGTAGCCAGCACCACCTTGCCATTCCAGAAACAAAAATCGGGAAGGTAACGAATATGGGATCCAATTGGCTCAATCCCTCCGCAATTTTTGAAGGAAAAATTACGGGGAAATTTGAAGAACATTCCATGCATATCCATAAGCAGATCTTTCTCCCCGACATCCCTTATTCTCGGCCACTCCGTAAACCAACCATGAGCCGCATCATTATTGAGACAGCCCTTAGGAAGAAGAAATAAATGAAATTCTCCATCTTCCATCACCTGTAGGCGTAAGGAGCGTTTATCCCAACCAATCGCCCAAATCGGATCATCGGAACCCTCAGCTGTTGGGTAAATTCCCTGTGGACCGGTTACTTCGGTATACTGCCTCCGCTCAATCACTTCCCATTTCTCTCCGTCGAAAGTTGCCAGACATCCACGATCCTCACTCACCCGCTCGGTAAACTTTTTGGATACCTGCCAATGGTCGGGGTGGTCAAGATGTCCAAAGGTAGTCTCACCATTATTCGATACCACCACCCTGTCCTGAGAGGTGTATGCTCCCTTGCCGTGATATCCGGGGATGGGATCCTCAAACAATCTGGTGAAATCAAGGGTATGCACATTGATTTCATAAAACATATTCTCCATATCGAAGAGATAGACGAAGTTTTCCGGATCCTTCAGGTGCCTCATGATTGCGGTTACCCGGGCAGGCATTTTCTGCGGACTGATGACCCGAATCTTGCCGGTTTTATCGATCACATAATGGCCGAGAAAGAGCTGCTCTGATTCATGATGGATCATCCGGCCTGCCGGGGTGCCCCCAACGCTTTCCGGATGTACTGCCATGGTCAGGTTTTGGCCAATTGAATACAGCTTATGATCGGAACCCCTGGGTTTGTGGGGTGCATAGGTAATCATCCATAATTTGCCCGCCCATGGCACCACGGCTCCAATGCCACACTCTTCATGACCCGCCTTGAAAAACCTGCCATCCTTTCGACTCTGCGAGTAAGTGGTTAAGTGAGGATAAATTCCGGCAATTTTTCGGGTACCCGAGGTCTGAATTACCTGTTCTTCGTTCGCAACCTTTCCAAATTCTACTTTTGCCCAACCCTTCGGATTTTCGGCCACTTTTAAATTCCCAGATAAAGTGAGTGA
>JAYNJW010000165.1:0-1852 GCA_038110535.1 Opitutia bacterium
AAGACTACTACGACGATGATATCGATGGGGATGGGCTGACCAATGCGGAGGAACTCCTCTACAACTCCGACCCTTGGGATGCGAGTTCCAGTAACCGACCGCCCAGCGATATCAATGCTAGCAACCTAACCATCGCTGAGAACTCCGCAATCGGTACCGTAATTGGCGAGTTCAATGCCACCGACCCGGACGGGGACGGGAATTTTACTTATGCGATGCATTTGAATTCTTCTTATCCGATGCATTTCGATTCCTTGGTCATTTGGTTACCATTTGATGAGGCGAATGGAACGACCACTCAAAATTATGGAAGTTTTTCTACGAGTGTCAGCTTATTGAATGGTGCTAGCTTTTCTTCTTCTGAAAAGAAGTTTGGTGCTTCGTCTGTAAGAATTCCTTTGAGTTCGGATACATCTCAGGTAAGCCTCTCTAGCCCTATTCCTTTAGGTAGTATCGAATCATCCAATGACTTTTCGCTCAGTGTATGGTTTAAGGGATTGTATGATTTTAATGAAACCAGCTCAGGATGGAGAACTTTGACTAGGGGGAGTACCACTAGTACGACTAACCACCATGTCTTGATCGAGAATGTTAGTGATAAAATTGGAACGCATAAAACTTCCTGGCTTGGGACTGGGCAGACTTTGAATCCTACAGATTCACAAGAAAATTGGCAGCATTTGGTTGCTACTTTTGATGGCTTTTCTGCAAATTTCTTTATTGATGGAAATTTTCTAGGCAGTGCTCAAAAGTCAACCGGGGGGGATATCAAATCAGTTGGAAATCAGATTACTGGAGGCCAACATTTTGCCGAATACCTCGACGATTTCCGGGTTTATTCTAAGGTTCTAACTGATTCAGAAATTTCATTACTTTATCTCTCACCCTTCTCGATCGACTCTAACGGAAGCCTAACCGCCAAACAAACCTTCGACTACGAGACCGATGCTCGTAATTATTCAATCACAGTTCGAGTTTTTGATGATCACAACGCCACCTTCGACAAGAACTTTACCATTACTGTAACCAATGTGGTCGAGGATCTGGACGGGGATGGCACGGAAGACCACTACGATGAAGATATCGACGGGGACGGGCTGACCAATGCGGAGGAGTTGGCCTATAATTCCGACCCATGGGATGCAAGTTCCAGTAATCGTCCGCCCAGCGATATTAACACTTCAAGCAGTCTAACTATCGCGGAGAATTCCGCTATTGGAACTGTAATCGGCGAGTTCAATGCCACCGACCCGGACGGGGAGGGGAATTTTACATTTTCACTATACCCTCTACTTCCTTCTTCGCCATCTATCTGGCTGGATGGTGTGGATATCAACGGCGACGGCCAGGAAAACAATTTTCAACTCGATGACAACATATCCCTTTGGGTGGATAAAAGCGGGAGTGGGTATGACTTTAATCGAACCCACGGCCAACCGACTTATTCAAGTAAGGCTGGTCTGGGAGTGGTCAAGTTTGATGGACAATCCATCATCTGGACGGGTAAATCCCTCTATCCTGATTTCAGTAATTACACCATCTTGTCTGTTTCACGATACACCGGAGGGCTTAACAACAGGGTCATTTCAGATGTTGCTTTAAATAATTGGTTATTTGGATATTGGCGTGAATTTAGCGATTGTTTTTTTGCCAATGGGTGGTTGACCAGCAATCGTAACCAAGTTGCAGATCAAAATTGGAACCTCCATGTTGGTACCATTAATGATAGCGACTATGCCCAAGGTTGGGTGAATCAAATCAATATGGTTGATAATCCAACTGGTGCGGGGTCACCCCATCAACCCAAACTATTAGCTTTGGGAGGTGGTCGTTGGAGTACTACCTCTGGTCT
>JAYNJW010000166.1:0-1849 GCA_038110535.1 Opitutia bacterium
CTCCTGCGATGAACAAAATAGACTTTTCTATTTTCTTATTTGGAAGCGTGGCTTCATCAACGGGATTTGCAAAGGCAAGAACAAAAGGGTCTTTATTCTGGGTAGCTCCGGATAAAAGAGCTGAAATAAAGCCAAATACAAAGTGCCATCTAACCATGAAGAAGAAGTTGGTTTTCATAAAATCGGGTTCCCACGCTTAAAGTGGGAGATTGTAATCGGAAGTTACTTAATAACCTTGCGGGCTTTTAAATTATTAAGCCTTCGGGTGACATCGATGATGCCATCGACCACGGTACGGTCATAGGTACGGCCATCGGTGGTGTCCACTCCGTGTCCCTTGACTAATTTACGAAGCGGCTCCAGGGCAGCATCCTCGTGATGGAATAACTCAATAAACACATGCTCCAGTTTGCCCGTTTCCGCACAGGCGGCAAGCAGGGCACTGATCCAGCCGTCATCGGTGGAAAAGCATCCACGGGTGGTTTTGGCAGAGGCGTGAAAAATTCCAAGGGCATCTGCTTTGGCGAGGTCTTTGATTACCGCTTCGTTTTCAGAAATGGAAAGGTCGGAGTCACCACAGTGAGCGGCATCAATCATTACCTTGAAGAATTTCTTGCGAATCTTTTTGTTGATTGCTTTGACCACTTCGGCAGCCTTGGCGGCATTGGTGAAGTTCTGGAATTCCACCCCGCGCAGAAATTCGAGGTGCCATCCCTGCACTGGGCTCTTTTCCAAACCGGCTTGCTTGTAGCAACGGGCATGTAGCTTTACCACCTGTTGGACGGCGTTAGCGTATGCTTTGCCTTTAAGTGGTTTGCCGGAAAGCCATTCTTCATAGGAAGTTGAGGATACATGTTTTACTTTGTATTTTTTCGCAACTTCCAACCCAGCACATAGCATTTCTGCCACCGCATCCTCATCCTTGGGGTTGATGGGGTTGGCCCCGCCCACCATCATGATCAAATGAACTTCGAGCTTAAGTGCCTTCATGCCTTTGAAGAGGTCCTGCAGGTCTTTGGAATCAGCACCTGGGAATAAAGGAACCTGTACACACTTCAATTTTACCGGGGATGACTTACAGATGGCCCGCATGCCAGAGACAATCTTGAGAATGCCTGAACGGGTTCGGGGAAGTTTGCCATTTTCATCCGGCACTAAGGTGCCAACAAATTTTAGATGGGTGGGAACTACGCCAACGGCAACTTTGGTTTTGTTATCAATGCTCATAATTGGGGCTTTGGGTTTGGGTATGCTAAATAAATGGAAAGAAGTTCAAAAGAGAGAATCCATTGAAATATGGAACTATGGGCAAGGCTAAATCTAGCGGTCGTCAGCTAGGAGCAAATAAAGCAACACGAAAGAAGGAGGATTTAGGCATTTGTATGCAGCGTATTTTTTGCCGGCATATTGAACTGGGCGACATGATAACTCGGATCGTCGGGGAGAATATCGATATGCACCAAGCTTCCCGCCTTTTTAAGAAGATTTTGACAGTTTTTGCTTATGTGACGAACCCGCAAATTTTTTCCTACTCCTTGATAACGCTCTCCTAGCTTGTGAAGAGCTTCAAGGCCTGAGTGGTCCCAAACCCTCGAGTCTTTCATATCAACCACAACGGAGTCTGGATCGGATGCCGGATCGAAACCCAAATTAAAATCGGTAACCGAACCAAAAAACAACGGTCCGCTCAGATGATACACCTTGGTTCCATCTTCGAGAGTCTCTGTTTTACAATGAATATGATGGGCGGATTTCCAGGCAAATCCAAGGGCGGACACGATTACACCACTAATCACCGCGAGGGCGAGGTTGTGAGTAATGACGGTGATGGCGGACACGAGAATAAGTA
>JAYNJW010000167.1:0-1830 GCA_038110535.1 Opitutia bacterium
GGAATATTTTCAGCGTACACCCTGGGAAATGCTCTGCCGCATGCGGGTAAACCAGGCCCGAAGATTGCTCGCGGAGACCAATTATTCCGTGGGGCTAATTTCCGAACGCTGTGGTTTCAATGATCCTGAACGAATGGCTGTGGTCTTTAACCGGGTAACCGGACAGTCCCCTTCTTCTTTCAGAAAGAGTCTGAAATCAGGAACCTTTTAGAGTGACATTTATGCACGAGGAACTTTCAGAATTCGGTAAACGGTTTGCTGGTAGGATTGGAATTGCTGAGTTGATGGATGATCTGGGGACAGCTCTTTCTACTGATCCTGCACCATTGATGCTGGGAGGTGGAAACCCTGCACATATTCCCGAAATTCAGCTGGCTGCCCGAAAGAGAATGGAAGCTATCCTTGACCAACCCGGAGAGTTCGAACGGTTGATTGGGAACTACGATACTCCCCAGGGTGCGATGCCTTTCCTCGAAGCACTCGCCGACCTGTTTCAACAAACTTATGGATGGGATGTTTGTCCGGAAAACCTTGCCCTTACCAATGGGAGTCAGAATGCCTTTCTTTCCTTGTTCAATCTTTTCGCCGGTGAATTTAGTGGCGGACGAAAACGCAAAATTTTGCTTCCACTTACACCAGAATATATTGGCTACACCGAGGTCGGTCTGACCTCCGACTTCTTTACCGCCCGCCGGCCAGAGATTGAAATATTGGATGATCACCTTTTCAAATACCGGGTAGATTTTGACGGACTTGAAATCAGCGACGAAGTCGGTGCCTTGTGCCTCTCCCGGCCGACCAACCCTACGGGCAATGTGGTGACGGATGAGGAAATTTCCCGATTGCACACTTTGGCAAAATCGGCCGGGAAGCCTCTGATTTTGGATAACGCCTACGGAGCTCCCTTTCCCTATGCAATGCAGACTGAGGTGACTCCGGTCTGGGACGAAGACCTGATTCTCTGTTTTAGCCTTTCCAAGTTTGGACTACCCACCCTTCGCACCGGAATTATTCTCGCGAAGAAAGAAATCATTAGACTGGTCTCCCGCATGACTTCGGTTTTTAGCCTGGCACCGGGCAGCTTAGGCCCAGCGCTGGCACTGGATCTTGTCCGGAGTGGAGAGATCATGCGGTTGAGCAAACAGGTAATTCGACCTTTTTATGAAAAAAAATCCACAAGGGCGGTCGCTCAACTAAAGGAAGAACTAAAGGGGTTGCCTTATGCAATTCACAAACCCGAAGGTGCTCTTTTTCTGTGGCTATGGCTCGACCAGTTACCCATTTCCGCAGAGGAACTTTACCAACGCCTCAAAAAGAAAGGTGTGTTGATTGTTCCTGGACATTATTTCTTTCCCGGCTTGAACGACAACTGGGATCATAAGGATAAATGTATCCGCATAACCTTTGCTCAGGATGATGACATTGTATCTAGGGGCATTTCAATGATTGCAGAAGAAATCCGCTCCCTTCTCTAATTTTAAAAGAGGAGTATCTGCGTGATTGCGGGTGACAGAAAAGCTACCTTCTGTTTGAGAATTTAGGTAAACCTTTTCGAAACTTATGACCCGCTTCCTCTTAGCCACATCTCTTTTTATTTTTTCATCTCTCGCCACATGGGGAGTAGATACCTTTGTCCCCTATCAGACGCCCGATCAGGTTCCTCAAACCGCCAAAGAACTTTGGGGGTCATATGATTCAACCAAGGAAGCCCTCGATGTAAAAGTAATCAAGGAATGGAAGGAAGATGGAGTGGTTATCCAATACCTTACTTATTCGGTGGGCACCTTCAAGGGGACGGATGCTCGGGTGGCCGCCTACTATTCCTTCCCG
>JAYNJW010000168.1:0-1825 GCA_038110535.1 Opitutia bacterium
TGGACAGTTTGATATTTGGTATGTAGTTGATATATCAAATGAAGGTGAATATTGATGATAAATACAGGGTGCCCGGGCTAGAACGTGGCCTGCGCGTCATTGAGTATTTAAACGATCATCCAGACGGTTTGTCCATGGGGGAGTTGAGCTCCCGGCTCGGAATTCCCACCAACAGTATCTACCGAATTTTGGCTACCCTGGAACGGGGAAACTATGTGCGGAAGAGAGAGAATTCCTCCCACTATTTTCTAGGTTCTAAATTACTCAGTATGTCCGCTCCTGTTACGGGAGTTCCTTCTTTTGTGGAATCCTCCCTTACGCACATGCGCACTCTTCGCGACGAAACCAAGGAAAGCATTCTTTGTGGAACTTTGCTGGGGCAGGAGGGGGTGGTTTTGGAGCAGGTGGAGGGCTTACACTCCTTTAGTTTTAGGATCAAGCCGGGCCTTCGCTTTCCTCTTTACACCGCAGCTCCCGGCAAATTGTTTCTTGCCCACATGTCGGAAGGGGAACGGACAACTTACTTAGAGGGTGCTTCGTTTGAAAAATTTACTCCAAACACCCTGACTTCTGCATCTGCTTTGATGAAGGAAGTCAAACAGGCAGAAATAGACGGATATGCTTTTGACCGGGAAGAGGAAATGATTGGTCAGGTCTGTGTGGCCTCGGGTGTCTTTAACAGGTCAGGTCGGTTGATTGGTGCCATCTGGATGGTTGCTCCATCAAGTCGAGTATTGCCCTCTGACCTGCTTCCTTTTGCAGAAAAGGTACGGGAATGTGCCGAGCGGATATCCCTCACTTTCGGATATTCCAAATTAAGAGTCGCCTGATTTCATGATGTATCAATCCATGCAGAGGCTCTTCCTTTTGCTTTTCGTTTATCCGCTTGTAGTCTTTGCGGAGCGTAAATACACCGATGAGCAAATCGCATTCTGGGAGGATGAAGCATTTCCTGTGTTGGAGGAGAACTGCTGGAAATGCCATGGAATTTCCAAAAAAATCAGGGGTGGATTAGTCCTTACCACCTTGGAAGGTGTGCTTAAAGGCGGAGAGTTTGGACCATCCGTTGATTTAAAGAATCCACCAAACAGCCTGCTTCTTAAGATGACTTCCCATCAGGACAAGGATCACGAGATGCCACCGGATGGAAAAATGGCGGATGAGGATATTGCGGTACTCGCCAAATGGATTGAATTGGGTGTTCCCTTTCCGGAAGCCGATGAAGTGGAACCAGAAGGCGAAATTGTTCACCACGGTGCGGACTATGAAAAAGGTAAGCAACATTGGGGCTTTAAAAAAGCGGATAAGCCAACCTTGCCCGATGAAAGCATGGGTGCACATCCCATTGACCGCTTCGTTAATCATCGCCTGGAAAAGGCAAAGCTTCCATCCAATGGCCAGGCCGGGGATCATGTATTGATCCGCCGGGTCTATTATGACCTTACCGGACTTCCGCCCAATCCTGTTGAAGTAGAAGCCTATGTCAGTGATCAGGATCAGAACAAATTCAGCAAACTGGTCGACCGCTTGCTTGCATCTCCGCACTACGGAGAGAAGTGGGGCAGGCATTGGCTCGACCTGGTTCGCTATGCCGAAACCAATGGATATGAGCGTGATGGCAATAAGCCGGAAATCTGGCGCTACCGGGACTATGTGATTGATTCCTTTAACCAAAACAAGCCCTATGACCGGCTCGTTCTTGAACATATTGCCGGGGATGAACTGCCCGATGCCGATGCCGCATCCATCACCGCAACCGGTTATCAGCGTCTCGGTGTCTGGGATGATGAACCCGCGGATCCGACACTCGCCAAATTTGATTACC
>JAYNJW010000169.1:0-1821 GCA_038110535.1 Opitutia bacterium
AGCAACATCCTGAACATTCAAAACATTCACTAACCGTAAGCTACTATGAGAGACATTCGCTACTGGCCAATGCGATTATGCCTCATCTATACAGTCAAAGTCTCGAAAAAGAACGGGCGGATTTCTTCGTAAAACTCCTTAAACCGAACTTTAATACAAAGATGGAGGACTTTTTTCATTTTTTCAAGCTACCAACCGAGCCTCAGGACTGGAGTGTCCAGACCGGATATTCCTTGGCCAACCTTCGTGCCGGAAATTTTTCCACAGCACGGAACGAAAATAACAAGCTCATTAAAAAAGCTTCCAAGTTCGATAAAAATACTGAGCTTCAACAACTCCACCTTCACCGTGCCTTGATCGAAGCACAAGACGGGAAGAAACAAGAGGCCAGAAAGTTTTTAGATAAGGTATTGGAAACTACCTCTAGCGAAGCACTGGATAAAAATAGCCAAAAATTGGTTCAGGAAATTGAGAAAGTTCTCAAGGAACTCTGAAAGAAATCATTATCATAATCCACCTTGGATGTGGATAAGAATGAAAAAATCCCTTACTTAAGCTTACTAGGTTGTGCAGACGATCGAAATGATTTTCCTTCGATAGAATTTTTATAGACAGCTAGTTTCTGATCCACCAACAATAATTCTTCCTCGGACAACTTTTGGTAACCCCGACCAACCGGCCATCCGTAACCCCATCTATACTAGGTGGGAAAATAAGGAGATCCGCCTACCCGAACTGCCTGATACATAATTTCTGCCAACTCGGCATTACCGGTCTTTTTCAGCACGCATGCCTTGAAGGCCAAATCTGCTTGATTCCGTTCCTCCTCCGTACCCCCACGCCAGTAGGCAAGATCGTGCTTGTGACAACATTCCTTCCACAACTCGGGGTCTTCGAAGGTGCCATTTAAAAACAAGCTGCATCCATCGCTGGTAAAATCCGCCAATTGTAAAGTATCGCTATCCCTTTCCCAGCAGCCTTGCGGTAGCAGAAAAAGCAGGCATGCGAGCCATTTCACTTTTATGAAGAAATCGCTTTGGTCACGCTAAAATCGCTGGGCAACTGAAAAGCTCGTAGTCCGAAAACAGGAAGAGATGCTAGCAAATGGTCAAAAATATCGGACTGTATCCCCTCGTATTCCACCCAGCGGGTATCGTTTACAAATACATAAATTTCTATGGGGACACCCTTTTCGGTGGGAGCAAGTTGGCGGACAAGAAAGGTCATACCCTCCTGATGAATCTTAGGATGGGCCCGCAGATACTCTTTGCAGTATGCCCGGAAGGTGCCCACATTGGTCAGGTTTCTTCCATTGAGCAAGGGGGAGACTACACCCAGTTCATCGAGGTTCATTCCTTTCTCGCCAATTTCCGACTTCTTTGAGTTGAGATAAGGCTGTAAGCATTCGATCTTTTCCAGATCCTCCACTTCGGATCTTTTTAGAAACCGGACACTTGATATATCCAGACAAATACTACGCTTGATCCGACGTCCGCCAGACTCGCTCATTCCTCTCCAGTTTTTGAAAGCATCGCTGACCAAGGCATGGGCAGGAATAGTGGTGATGGTCTTATCCCAGTTTTGTACCTTGACTGTGGTCAGGGAAACATCGATCACATCGCCATCCGCTCCATACTTAGGCATTTCCACCCAGTCTCCCTTGCGGACCATATTGTTGGCAGTCAATTGTACACCGGCAACTAGGCCGAGAATCACATCCTTGAATACCAATAAAAGAACCGCAGTCAGAGCACCCAGTCCTGAAAAGAAATAAATGGGAGATTTATCCAGCAGGATGGATAGAATGAAGATTACCCCAGT
>JAYNJW010000170.1:0-1820 GCA_038110535.1 Opitutia bacterium
ATATGATCAAAAAAACCGGATGCCATGGAGTCTCTGCTGGCCGCGGTGCATTCTATAACCCCTGGATTTTTCTACATACCCAAGAATTTTTGGAAAGCGGAGAATTACCACCTGAGCCATCATTTGATGAACGCATGCGGGTTCTTCGCAGACACTATGACTTAATGGTCGAGGTATTTGGGGAAGAACGGGGCTCCATGCAATTTCGCAAAGTAGCCCCCTGGTATTCAAAACGTTTTGGACCGGCAAAACCATTCAACCTGGCCATGGTCAGAATCAGCTCCAGGATCGATTTTGAGAAAGCGGTCGCAGATTACCTTGAATGGAGAAAGCCCTTCTTGGACGATCAAGGCGAGCTCTTACCCCGCTACCAATTACCACCCATGGTTGCGAGTTTCATGAAGGAAGAGGACGAGCATCAGGCAAAACAGCGAACAAAGATCGCCGTCCCAAAGGGTCCGGTCGAGGTCTGGTAATTTGCTTATGCCCGGTTCCAGGGCATTCTGGCAATGAGCATACCCATTCCGCAGGTATCGGTAATCCCTGCAAATACCAATCCCGCCCCAACGAAAGAAGACAATCCAAACCAACCGGGAGCAACGAAATGACCAAGTACTACTCCAATCACAACCAGGGAACCCGCAGCAATGCGAACCTGTCTTTCCAAAGACATTGCTTTCTTTCCCTTTACCGAGGGAAGGTTTGCATCCAGCCAGGCAGAGGTGCCTCCCTCGACATTTACTACCTTCTCAAAACCAGCTGCTTCCAGTTTCTGGCATACTTTCATGGAGCGGCCCCCCGACTGGCAGATCACATGAACCTCATCGCTTTTGGAAAAAGGCAAATTATTTAAATCCAGTGATCCCATCGGATGATTCAATGCATTCTCTGCATGGGCAGAACCATATTCAGCTGGTGTGCGCACATCGATGAAAGGAATGGATCGATTGGCTTGTCGTTGATCGTAGGATTCTTGAACAGTTAGATTTTTCATAAAGACTAAATTAATTATTGAGCAGGAGAGATCTCTAAAAATTTGTTTCGCATGCAATCAAGAATGGCATGTACATGGCTTTCGCAAATCTGATAGTAGGTTTTTTGCCCATCCTTTTCCCGTGAAAGAATGCCGCACCTTTGCATTAAACGGAGATGTTCAGATGCCACATGACTGACCACACCACACTCTTTGGCAATTTCACCAACCGTCAAACGCTCCGACTCCAAAAGAAAAAGAACCCTTAACCGCACTGGGTGTGCCAACACTTTTAAACATTCCGAAGCTACGCTTAAAAATTTAATATCAGGCACTTTATTCATGTATATCGTAATATTACGATTATCATATATTACAACCTAAATGATCTGTTTGATTTTTTAACACTTGGCTATCCAACTACTAAATTTAGGTTCATCTTTGACCACCATAGTCTCGATGAGTAAGTTCAAAATTCCCAAGGCCACTCCTCCCATAATCTTGGTTGGGCTCACCGGATCGGCAGTGGCCGTGGTTTTCCACCACGCAATCAACTTCATTCATCATGCGATCTGGCATCCTTTAGCCCATGGTACCCTTGAGTCTTTCATAATCAGTGGATTTATTGTTCTCACTTTAGTTGGTCTGGCTAATGGCTGGCTGCTTTCTAAGTTCGCACCCGAAGCTGCAGGTAGTGGAATTCCTCAACTCAAAACTGCATACCGTAAAAACAGGGGCCAAATTTCTTTCCGGATTGTTTGGGTCAAATTCATCGCAGCCACACTTAGCGTAGGCGGGGGACTAAGCTTGGGACGAGAAGGACCATCCGTTCAATTAGCCGGAGGTC
>JAYNJW010000171.1:0-1813 GCA_038110535.1 Opitutia bacterium
TTGATCATGGTTTTGAGTTTGTTTGGTTTTTGCTCCGCAAGATTGGTCTTTTCGTAGGGATCACTCGCCAGGTCGTACAACTCATAGGGAGGAAGACTTCTGTTACCTATTTTGGTCTGGTACCGGTAGATCAGTTTCCAGTCTCCTTTCCGATAGGAGGTAAAATAGGAACTCCGGTGGCTGTGTGGGAAGTGACAGAGGAAATGATCCGGGCGGTCGGAGTTCATCGTGCCTTTCAATTGAGGAATCAGGCTGACGCCATCGATTACATGATTGCCCGGGTTTTTCGTTCCGGTGGCGTCGAGAATGGTGGCGTAAATATCCATCACCGTGCCGATCTGCTGGTGGTGCACTGCGTTTTGAGCGATTGAAAAGGAATTCGCTTTGCCGGACTTTGCCCAACCGGCGATAAAAGGAACACGTAGACCGCCTTCATAGCAGGTTCCTTTCTTTCCGCGGAGGGGAGCGGAGCTGAAGTGCCCGTAGGTATCTCCCAGGGGGGCATCCGATCCGTTGTCGCCGACAAAAAGGATCAGGGTATTCTCCGCCATGCCCTCTCTCACAAGGTGATCCATGAGGTCACCCAGCGACTTGTCCATTCCTTCGATCAGGGTGGCGAAGGAATTGGCCGGTCTGGATTTGCCCGAGTCCTTATAGTTATCTCCAAATCGCGGGTCGGTCTGAAAGGGGCTATGGGCGGCATAGTGAGACATATAGAGAAAGAAGGGTGCTTCTTTTTGTAAGGACTGATCGATGGCAGAGATGGCCTCACGGGTAATCGCCTCAGATAAAAAGACATCGGTATTATGATATTTTTCCAACCCGGGAATGGCCCTTTTCTTTCGCTTGGGATCGAGGTTGCCATATCCATCTTCTCCCAAATAACTACCGGGAGCTCCAAAGGCACAACCGGCAATGTTTACATCGAATCCAAGGTTTGTCGGGTCGGCTCCTTCATATTCAGTGGGTGCAAAATGGGCTTTGCCGGAAAAGATCGTATGGTACCCATTCTTTTTAAGGAGGGCAGGGAGGGTGATGTCTTTGCTCGTCAGTCCTTTCCAGTTCCAACCTGCGGGACCCTGGTTTTTGGTTTCCGGGTTAATCCATTGGGTAACCCGGTGCCTCGCAGAGTTCTGACCGGTCATCAGCGATACCCTGGTAGGCGAACAAACGGACTGGGCATAGAACTGAGAAAACCGGATGCCCTGTCTGGCCAGGCGTTCCATGTTGGGCGTGCGGTAAAATTCGTTGAGAGGATACTTCTGGGGCTTACCCTCTTTGTCCACCAGCATGGGCACAGAAGTGTCCATCAGCCCCATATCGTCCACCAGGAAAAGAATTACATTAGGCTTGGTAATTTTTGCAAAAATACTGCCCCCGATAAGGGTATAAAGAAGAGAGGCTACAAGAATCTTTTTCATGCACTCGATAAGAATGGCTCTTCTTGGCAATGGCAAGGAAGCGGTTTCTTAGAGAAGAAAATAAATAACCCCAGTTACCACTCCTGCTCCGATAAGATTTAACACAAATCCTTCTCCTGCCATCCTCTTAATACTGATTTTTCCAGTGCCAAAAACCACCGCATTTGGAATGGTGGCGACAGGGAGCATAAAGGCACAGCTGGCACTGAGAGCCGCAGGAATGAGCAGGAGTTTTGGGTCGAGCTCAGCGGCGATAGAGGCAGCTCCAAGGATTGGCATCAAAAGCGAGGTTGTTGCCGTATTCGACGTCATCTCGGTAAGGAAGGTGACCAGTAAGCAGATGCCCAAGAGTAAGAGAATAGTGGGTAGGTTTTCCAAGCCCGAAAGCCCAT
>JAYNJW010000172.1:0-1794 GCA_038110535.1 Opitutia bacterium
AGACTTCATCGTCTTCAAGAAGGAGGGTAATCTCAAAATTTTCGATGAACTCTTTCTTAGAATGATTGGCATTCTTATCCAGTTCTTTTCGGACTGCACTTTCTAGGTCGCTGAATATTTCTTTCAGGGGAGTATCCTGCCAGGAAATACTATCGAGTTTGAGATTTTCTGGAAGCCCTCCAAATCGGATGTAGGTCAATACTTTCATAGGCAACCTGGCGACTCCCATTTCTAATTGCCCTATTAGAAATCTTTGTTGCTCAATCAATAAGCTTAGGGCCCATTTGTGCTCGTACTTTTTTTGAAGTGCTTGGTCAAATTCACTGGGGTTCTTAGCCACAAAAACAGTCTTATCATCATAGATCCAGCACCCATCGATATTACGAACGCTCTCATCAACTGTTCGTTGGATGGTAAAACCAGACATAGCCATATTAGATTGCTTAAGGGCCTGTTCTGAAACCTGCAGCTTGATGTCGTGTGGTTCTAAAATATCTGCCAGTTTGCTAATACGCTCATTCCTTAACTTGAAGTGCTCCACTACCTCCTCATCAAACTTGGCTGGTAATATATAGGGTGCTAATGCGGATTCTAGTTTTTTCAGGCGCTCTGTTTCATGAGCGGGAATAGCCGGTGAACAAGAAAAGGAACCAATGAGCATAAATGCTACCAGCAATGAGACTATGAATGAGCGCATACCTTGGAATCTAGTAATACCTACCATTCAATAAAGACTTATCGTCCTGCTCACTCTTTGCCTAAGACTGCTTGAACATCCCCATGGTAAAAGACACCGATTACCCGGGTCATATTTCCTTTCAAGCCGGGAAAGTTGCCACCGGGGTTGCCGTCTCGGTCCATCATATTGGCAGTAATGACATATCGGCTCAACTCCGGAATGTAAGCGATATCGGGGTCCTGGATGCGGTGGTTGTCCCAGTCATCCACTTCCTCTGAACGAGGGGTGATCGCTTTGCCCACATACTCGAAGGGCTGATTGATATCTTTGGATTTCCACGCCACCACCTTATAGGGACTGCCCTTGGATTCGCGGTCGCAAAAGATGTAATAAGTTCCATGGATCTTTTCGATGGTGGCATCTCCCACGCCATACTTGTGCCCGCCATCTGGGTTGGGATCGACCGCCTTGGCGTTGACCAATTTCCAGTCCCCCAGTCCGGTGATGGAACTGAAGTGAGCGAGGCTGGTGCCATCTGGCCCGTGTGGGAAGTGTCCATGCTCACCAAACATGTGAAACACCCCATCCTCGTAATAGATACCGATATCATCGCACTGCTTACTAGGAAAAGTGCCGGCGGCTTTCCATTTGCCGCTGGCTTCTTCCAGCGGTCCCGAGAAGGTATAAACAATTCCCTCTTCGTAGAGGTAGTAGGTCCCATCAACTTTCACCCCGTCATCGTATTCGTAGTGTTTGCCGATGACGTACTTATTGGAAACGAGTTCCCAGTCTGCGCTGCTCCAGGAGAATTTCTTCGCACGCCAGAGATGTGCCGCTTCGGTCGTGTGGCTGATGATCAGGTGATAGGGATACTCCAGCTCCGGGTCGACGAAAAGAACCGAGTCATGATTGTTGCCAGACCAAGGATTTGTGGATGTCGCCACCAATATACATAACTCCCGAAATTTTTTCTTTTTTGATGGCATCAAAAAGGCGGTGGCGGGAAAAGCTAAAGATATGCCATCCATCCCCCTTACTGTGGTGAAGCACACTACCCGATGCGATGATTTTGAACTTGGCTTTGGAATTTTTCAGCCCTTCCAGCAGCCATGCAA
>JAYNJW010000173.1:0-1776 GCA_038110535.1 Opitutia bacterium
CAATAAATTGTACATCTTTCTCATTGGCATAGCATTGATCATAGACCACATAATCGAACGGATCCGCCCACCCTTCACGATTCAGGAAAGCCTTGGACTTCTTTTCATCCATTTCATGGAATACTTCCCACTGGGTGGGTACCCGCTCGTTTATTCCTTCAATTATAATATTTTTTTGCTGTCCATAATCATGACAGCAACCACCGGTAAAGAACAGTGCCTTAAGTACTTTCTTGGTATTGGAGGTTGAAGATTTTTTCTCCTTATCGACGACCCAAATGTTGCGGTAGCGGACAGGATTGCCATGATCCTGTAGACTAAGGGGACCATTATCCCCGTGTTTACGATAAGGGGTAACTGCATGAGGACCTGCCCACCCAGTTCCTCCGCTTAGCTCAATATTATCGTGAATCAGGTGACCGTTATGAACAACGGTGAACTTTGCCTTTCGGCTCACTTTTCCATCCTTATCAAAGAGCGGACGGGTGAAATCAATCTCATAGGATTGCCACTCGCCGGGGGCACGGGATGCATTGACCAATGGTTTGGCCCGCCCATAGAGAGCCCCGCACTGGCCATCGGGATAGGTGCTGTTTGCATTTGGACCGAAGGAATTGAGCACCTGGATTTCATACTTTCCCATCAGAAAAACTCCACTGTTACCGCTCGACTGTCCCTGACCCGTTGCTGAGAGAGGAGTAGAAAATTCGAGGTATACCTTACAGGATCCAAACTCCTGCTTGGATCGGATATATCCGGACCGAGGAACTGCAACCAATGCACCGTCCTCAAACTTCCACTTGGTTGGCTGGCCGTTCATGGCTGACCAATTGCTTAAACTTGATTCTGTGCCATCAAACAGGATCACTGCATTCTCAGGGGCCTTGGCCTGGCTTGCATTATAAGGCTTGGGATCAACCACCTCAGGGAAGGGCTGCTTAGAGGGATCGGTTTCGTGCACTTTAATCCCATCGATGTACATATAGGTGACTTTTTTACCACCCTCCTCACGAACTTCTGTTCGTACCTCAGGACTATCCCCGAAGAGATGACATGAACCAGCAAGAATGGCTAAAAGATACGAAAACCGAAGTAAATTTATCATAAAATATAGTCTGCCAAAAGTGGGTCAGACTACGCAATCGTAATTAAGGCAAGGAAGATGGATTTCTTTCCGAGCTTACGAACCTCAATAATAAGGCTGAAGGAAGAAATAGACTATGGGTCCAGTAACCGCCACATACAACCACACAGGAAAGACTTTCTTCGATAGTTTGCGGTGATTTTCAAACTGGTTGGTGAAGGCATGAACGAAAGTCCGAAGAATGAAAGGGAAGCTCAGAGCCGCCAGGCCAATATGGGAGATCAGAATAAATAAATAATAGGGCCTGGTTCCACTCACCGCTTCTCTTTCGGCCGAGCTTAATAATCCATCTTTATTGGCATCCCCAAACAAGGTAGCCGGGGTGGTGATATGGTAGGTTACATAGGACAAAAGAAAAACCAGAGAGCAGATAAAAGCAGCATAGATCATTTTCTGGTGCAAAGTGACTTTGCCATTTTTAATCGCCCGGATGGCCAGGACCAAAAAGACCGCGGCCATCGAATTGAGCAAGGCATGGAAACCGGGTAAGTTGCTAAGGTCAGCACCCTCGGGTAAAGGGATTTTTATTTTCTGCATCATCACCACCAGTCCGAGCACGGCGGCGGAAATGATCCATACCATAAGGTTTAATTTTTTAGCCAGCTCTGGGTTGGCTTCTTTATCCCGAAAAT
>JAYNJW010000174.1:0-1774 GCA_038110535.1 Opitutia bacterium
TGGGCAGTCAATTGATTCGTGATAAATACCTGATCTGCGTGAAAGATATCATCATCATTGATGTAACCAATTTTACGGATCGCCTCGCGAACCACATCTTCATAATCAAACTTCGCAGCGGTGGTAATCTCTCCAGCAATGGTTACACAGTTACTTTTTACAAGAGTCTCACAGGCTACCCTGCTGTGTGGGTCCTGCTCCAAGCATGCATCCAATACACTGTCGGAAATGGAATCAGAAACTTTATCGGGGTGGCCTTCGCCAACGGATTCAGAGGAGAAAATGAATGATTTTGACATTTATATATGGAATCAAAACCCACCCAGTAATGCAAGTTTATTCATCAACGCATCATGATGCGTTGATATGTTTTGATCTATTTTGATTTTCTGGCGTGCAAGTCAGAGAGGTATTTTCCGTAAGTTGAAGACCCATGGGCAATGGCTGCTTCTTTCAGTTGATCAAGGCTCAACCAACCTTTGTAGAATCCGATTTCTTCGAGACAGGCAATTTTAAGACCCTGTCTTCTCTCAATCACTTTCACAAAGTCGGTCGCCGAAGCCAAGCTATCATGATTCCCGGTATCCAGCCAAGCAGTACCCCGCCCCATCACCTCAACTGATAACTCACCTGCTTCTAAGTACACCCGGTTCAGATCGGTGATTTCCAATTCACCCCGTGGGGATGGCTGGAGTGCTTTGGCACGGGCTGGAGCCTGCTCATCATAAAAGTACAACCCAGGCACCGCATAATTTGATTTTGGCTCTAGCGGTTTTTCCTCCAAGGAAATCGCTTTACCCATGCCATCAAACTCAACCACGCCATAGCTGGTTGGATCCGATACATGATAACCAAATATTGTCGCTCCACTGGCACGGTTATCCGCTTCAGCAAGAATTTGTTCCAATTCGTTACTGTAAAATATGTTATCTCCGAGAATCAAAGAGGAAGGTGCACCCGCAAGAAAATCTTCGGCTATAATGAGGGCCTGGGCTAATCCCTCTGGCTTAGGCTGTTCTGCATAAGTAAAAGATACACCAAATCTGGAGCCATCCCCGAGAAGTTCTTGGAACATTGGTAAATCCCTTGGAGTGGAAATAATCAAAATCTCTTTGATTCCGTTGAGCATCAAAATTGAAATGGGATAATAAACCATAGGCTTGTCATAAACGGGCATGAGTTGCTTACTTACAGCCATGGTTAAGGGGTACAACCGGGTTCCCGACCCACCCGCCAATACAATACCTTTTCTTTTCATCATGAGGTTCCCAACCTTTCCCTTTGGTATTTACCACTGGTTACATTCTCGCACCATTCTGAGTTATCCAAATACCATTGGATCGTTTTCCTCATGCCTTCATCAAAGCTGTATTGAGGGGACCATCCAAGCTCTGATTTGATCTTGGATCCATCAATCGCATACCGACGATCGTGGCCAGGGCGGTCTTGGACAAAGGTCTTGAGGTCTTGGTGGGGAGAATGAGCAGGTCTTAATTCATCAAGCACACCGCAGATGGTGTCCACTACTTCCAAATTTGTTTTTTCAGAATTCCCACCGATACAATAAGTTTCTCCTGCCCTGCCTTTAGTAAGAACTTCCCAAATGGCTGAGCAATGATCCTTCACATGCAACCAATCCCGAATATTTGCACCATCTCCGTAAATCGGAAGATTCTTTCCCTCCAAAGCATTCAAAATCATCAGAGGGATCAGCTTTTCGGGGAATTGGTAAGGTCCATAATTATTGGAGCAGTTCGTGGTTAGAACAGGCAGA
>JAYNJW010000175.1:0-1771 GCA_038110535.1 Opitutia bacterium
AAGCTGAAAGTGGAGGCGAATGGCATCCCCAAGCATAGAGTGGGAACTTTTCCCAATCTCCATAACCCCAATCGAATCGAGGAACAATCTCTTTCCCTCACCCTTACTCTTGGACAAGGCCCTGCAACCGAGCCCATTCCTCTGCACAACTCAAGTTCCTTCGGCCCGCCCAATCAGCCCTTTGGGATCGCCAACAACGGGGTGCTGTTCGATCCCGGCACCGCAGAGTTCTACCTTGGGGACCGCCGGGCGGACTGGAATTATGAGGCCCTCGGAGGAGCCGTTCCCCTGGGCCTGGATGAGAACCATGGTCACGTTCAGCCCAATGGTTCCTACCACTACCATGGCTTACCCAAAGGGTTACTGAGCCAACTTGGTGTTCAGGAAGGCTCTCATTCCCCCTTGATCGGTTGGGCCATGGACGGGCATCCCATCTATGCTCTCTATGGATACAAGGATCCGAAAGAACCGAAGTCAGGAGTAAAGAAACTACGGTCCAGTTACAGATTGATTTCAGGCAAACGGGATGAATCCTCTGGAAACCCACGAGGAGCTCATGACGGCGCCTTTGCCAGGGATTACGAATATGTACCAGGATTGGGAGACTTGGATGAATGCAACGGAAGATACACTATGACCAAGGATTTTCCCGATGGCGCCTACGCCTATTTTCTTACCGAGGACTGGCCGGTCATCCCCCGCTATTTTAAGTCAGAACCGGTTAAGCTCAGGGGGAGTTTGAGGAGGTAGCGTTTTAAGTCTTTGCGAACAAGCCGGTTTTCGAAGCCCAAGAAGAAATTCTAGAAAGCCAGTCTCAAGTAAGGCAATTACTTCAATTTTTCGAAGGAGCTTTTTGCTTTTTACTTTTGCCGGGATTGGGGATGGATTGCTTAGCCTCTCGGGCATTTGATTTTTCCCGTATCTGCTTTGCCTTCTTGATGTAGGCAGGGGAGACTAATTCCGTAATCATCCTAATTGTTCTTAAGGGAATGCTAGTATGCAAAAAATACTGACCATTCCCATGCCCCACGTTTCCTGAAATAGGCGGAATTTTCATCTCTTGGACCCTCTCTATTTCTTGAGTCCATTGACTAAGGTCTATGCCACTCTCCTTTAATATATTCCCGATCAACTTTCCATATCCTAGAAGATCCAACTGCCATGCTGCGGCATGCTGTGGTCCTAAAGTAATTTTATCGGAAAGATTGTTTTTTAATGGCTTGCCCAACTTCACTGCCCGCAAGCTCTGCTTCAAAGCCTTCCTACTGGTTGCCGCAATGTATTTCCCCTCATGAACGCAGTAATAAACGGTCTGGTTGGAAAAGGAAGAAATCTTGGAGCCATTTGTTTCCGGTTCTAGGTTTACTTTTACAGACAATACTTCCGTGCCATCGATTGGTTTGGATTCCTTGACCACGAAATTTGGTTCGAAATCAGGCGAGCCCGCACCGGAGAAGGTTTCAATGTTAAATAAAGTAAATTGTTGAAAAAAAGCATTGGTTTCAGCGAGTAAATCCTTGAAGTCAGCAATTGAGGCTTCGGTGGATCCCACTTGCACATACCCAAGTGGATCGCCATCCCCCAGGTCACGATAACTTATGGCCGAATCGCCTGAATAGAGTGTGGCTGACTTTCGGATCATGGATAAAACGGAAGTAACTAATTGTTTGTCCTCTTTGTCAGTTAATCCCTTTTCCAATTTGACGAGAAGATGTTCGATGTACGCTGCATGAGAAGAAAAGTTTAGGTTCATCACTCCTTCCATCCATCC
>JAYNJW010000176.1:0-1757 GCA_038110535.1 Opitutia bacterium
ACAAAGGAGCGGAAGATCCGATTGTGCTAGTTCGTTATTCCTATGAACTGAAGGATACAGGAGAGGTGGTTTTTGAGAGCGATCACTTTCATCAAGGAAGGGCAGGCACAGGCTTGCAGATAAGAGTGGCGGACTTAGATAAAAATGGATGGTTGGATGTAGTGGTTTCAGGAAAGACTGGTCTGCATATTTTGAAAAACCAAGGGCCGTTCTGACCCCTAAGCCTGTTCATCTAAGGCCACTAATTTTTCTGCCTCGATTTCCCATTCATAGGTGCGTTGTTCGAGCTTTCGGGAAAGGCTAGTTGCCTGAGTGTGCAATTCCTTTGCTTTTTCGGGATTCCCATAGATATCTGGATTCGAAAGCTTTTCATTGATAGAGGTTTGTTGCTCTTCCAGTTCAATAATTTCCTTTTCTAGGTTGCGTACTAGGTTCTGCAATCTTCCACGCTCCGCCTTTTTCTTTTCTCTTTCTTGGGAGCGAATTCTTCTCTTATCCTTGGCACTGAGATTTTTTTCTCCTGTTTTAATAGAGTTTTCCTGTTCAGGCCGAGCATCACGCAAACCTTCGACTAGGCCGGTTCGGGCATTTGCGGATCCAGATTTCCATAAGTAATAATCATAGTCTCCCGCATAGTTGGTAATCTTTCCCGCCTCAATCCGGATGGTTCGCTTGCCTAATTTCCGAATAAAATGAAGATCGTGGCTCACAAATACCAAGGCACCCTGGAAGCCTTCAAGTGCATGAATCAAGGCATCGATACTGGCCATATCCAGGTGCGTTGTGGGCTCATCCAGGAGCAGTAGGTTGGGAGGGGCTAGCAGGAGTTTTACCAGGGCAAGCCTGCTTTTTTCTCCTCCGCTGAGAACTTTGACCGGTTTGAAAACATCGTCTCCCCGAAAAAGAAAAGCACCAAGTAGATTGCGTGCCTGCTGTTCGGATACACCCGTGCTTAGTTGAAGAGATTCATCCAATACCGTTCTTTCCAGATTGAGGGTCTCCACTCTTTGCTGGGAAAAATATCCAACGGATACATTGTGCCCTAGTTCCCGTTCACCCGCCTCGAGTGGAACGAGGTCGGCCAGAATTTTGAGAAGGGTCGATTTACCTGCACCATTAGGGCCAACGAGGGAGATTTTCTCAAGTTTTTCGATTTCCAGGTTCAAATGATTGTAGACCAAATGATTCCCGTATGCCTGACGGACGCCGGATAAGGTAACCATTCTTTGTCCACTTCTCGGTGGCTGGGGAAAAGCAAAAGCAATGGTTGCCTCACTTTGCTCAGGTGGATCAATCCGTTCCATTTTCTCCAGAAGTTTGATCCGAGCCTGAGCCTGGGATGCCTTGGAAGCTTTGGCACGAAAGCGGCGAATGAAATCCTCATGATGAGCAATTTCCCGTTGTTGGTTTTGATAGGCGGCTTCATGCTGGGCAAGTCTTTCCTCCTTTTGGGTAAGGTAGTGATCAAAGTCGCCTTGGTAGCGGTGAATCTTTTGGTTGGAGATCTCAAGAATGCCGGTGCACACACCGTTGAGGAATTCCCTGTCGTGGGAGATGGTGATCAATGACCCCGAAAACTTTTGTAACTGGCTCTGGAACCAGCCCAAGGTTTCCAGATCCAAATGATTGGTGGGTTCATCGAGCATTAAGAGGTCCGGTTCCATTACCAGTAACCGTGCAAGATGAGCCCGCATAATCCAGCCACCACTGAGGGTTTTGGCCGGTTTATCAAAATCACTTTGCTGAAAGGCCAATCC
>JAYNJW010000177.1:0-1703 GCA_038110535.1 Opitutia bacterium
TATTCGCCGGTGCAGTGGAATCCGGTGGTGTGGTTAAGGCATTCAATGCCAAAGGACTTGCCGATCTCACCCAAGGGGAATTGAAGCATTTGGAAGAAACCGCAAAGTCTCTGGGTGCCAAGGGGCTGGCCTTTATTAAATCCGAAAACGGCGAGTGGAAATCTCCCATCCTTAAATTCCTTTCCGATGAAGAAAAGAACGCCCTTCGCGACCGCCTCCAGGTGGAGGATGGCGATGTGGTCTTCTTCGCAGCTGGTGCCTGGGAAAGTTCCTGCAATATCCTGGGAAGGGTTCGTTTGGAATCGGCAACCCTTTTGGAAAAACGTGGACAAAAATTACGGGACTCCAAGGATTGGAAGTTCCTTTGGGTGATTGATTTCCCCCTGATGCATTACGAGGAAGAGGAAGGTAGATATGTGGCATCGCACCACCCTTTCACCGCACCGGTGGAAGAGGATTTACCTTTGCTTGAATCTGACCCCAAGAAGGTACGCGGACAACACTACGATATCGTTCTCAATGGAGTGGAACTTGGTGGAGGAAGCATCCGTATTCACCAACCCGAAGTGCAGAAAAAAGTGTTTGAAGATGTGCTCAAGATCCCCGCCGATGTGGTGCAGAGCCGATTTGGATACATGCTGGAAGCCTTTTCCTATGGGGCTCCACCACATGGAGGAATTGCCCTTGGATTGGACCGCCTGGTTACCATTCTTTGCAACCGTGACAGTATCCGTGATGTCATTGCTTTCCCCAAGACTCAAAAAGGACAGGATCTGATGACCGACAGTCCGGGAGAAGCAACCGACCGCCAGTTAAGAGACCTCAAAATCAAGTCGATCGCCGAGGAAGCGTAATCGTTTTTCCTGCAACCATTTGTCCGACGAAAAGATTCGAATTTTTGAACAAAACAGTATCGCTCTAAGTCATACCCTTCAATGAACAATAGTGGAGCGGGCTGGAAGATTGGTGTCTTTTTGTTGATTGGATCGATTGGTTCGGCTTTGATTATTTCTAAGCCTTGGGTCACCATTCAGCATGCTGAACCAATAACCGTTAAAGGATACGCAGATTGCCTTGTTCATTCGGACCGAGGAGGGTTAACCATTAGGGTAGAAGAAAGAAACGCTTCCCGTTCCTCCGCCTACAATCAAATAGCAAAGTCTACTGAGGTAATTAAAAATATGGTCGGCCTTGCGTTGGGTAAAGAGCTTGAAATATTGGATCTCGGTGTACAGTTTTCGGAAACCCAAAAATTAAACGACCAAGGAAAAAGGACCAACGAAGTAGAAAATTATCGGGTATCCAAAAAAATCAGGATTGATACATCAAATGTGGAAGGCCTAAATAAACTCGCATCTGCTTTATTGGACCTTAATGCACAAGGCTATGTTTTAGCCCTTGATGGCCCGGAATTCTTTGTTTCGGACCTTGAGGAAATTAAAATCAAACTGATTGAACAGGCCACAGCAAATGGCAAGAATAGGGCTCAGAAAATGGCCAAGAATGCTGGTGAAAAACTTGGTAAACTTGTATCCGCAAAACAGGGAGTCATTCAAATCACAAAACCAAATTCAACCAGCACATCAAGCTATGGAATCTATGATTTAGAAACCATCAAGAAATCAGTCAAAATGGTAGTTTCTTTGGATTTCGAAATTTCTCATTAATGTCTAAACATTTAAGTTAATTTTTATTATGCCCCC
>JAYNJW010000178.1:0-1676 GCA_038110535.1 Opitutia bacterium
TCTACCATTTAAGGACAACCAAATATCCGGACCAATTGCCAAAATCTCATATTGGTTCCAGCCTTCATGGTTTATATTCTTCCCATCTAAATCCTTGTTTTGGGCAAGAATCTTACGACCATGCTCGTGGTAAAGAGTGCCCCACCATCCCATTCCCACATCTGCCTGGTATCCAAATGCGGAGCCTCCCGGTCTAGATTGTGAACGAAACTGGATTCCGGCATTGGCGGCAAATGGAACCTGACGAACCGAAAGAGATAAATGAAAGTCCATGACCTCTCTTTCGTGCCACAGAAATTGGTTTCCCTTGATTTTCTTTTCTCCGGCTGTTCCCACGATTGCCCCATCTATGACCGACCAGTAACTCATATCCTGAGCACTCCAACCGGTTAAATCTTTGCCATTGAAAAGAGCAATCGCTGGTTCTCGGTTTTCCCCATAAATTAAGCTGATTCCTGAATATGCAAGTACTGCAAGAAAAAGATGCTTCTCAAAAAAAATGGGTAATTTCATGAGGTTAAATATTTTTATCTTTCTGAAGCTTTTTCTGCGAACCAACCTTCTTTTTTAGTGGGCTTTACGGACCCATCCTCTCCAACCGACAAAACAAGAGTTCCTGTAACGCTCGGGCCTTCGCTTATGGATTTATTGGTCAAGGCAACCTTCTCCCTCGGTCTATTCTTCTCTTGTCTGTGTGGATGGTCGCCAATAAATCCACCGCTGTACTCCACGTCAAACTCCAGCAATTCAAGAATCATTTGCTCAGGACTTACCACCCCTCTCAAATAATTCAAATCCGTCTGGGTTCCCCAGAGTCCCCCATGGACAATCTGCCAAATACCATCCTGCTTTATTACGGTGATTCGGTGATGTTCTCCACAAAGATAGACATGCACGCCGTGCTTAACCATGAGCTTCCAAAGATCAGAATTCGTACCACCCTTCAACATGCTCGCACTTGAGTTTTTACTTTTTACAGGTCCTGCAATTGGAAGATGTCCTTGAACAATAATAAAATTTGCATCCGCATTCGCCTGAAGAACCTCTTCCATCCATCTCAACTGTTCATTTCCTACCATGTAACCAAATCTTTTCCCTTGGTCTTCAAAGGTATCCAAAGTGATAACGAGCAAGTTTTTCTTTCGTACAAAAAAGGTTCGCCCGAGATGATTCAAAGGTCCATTCCTAGGCATCCCCATCAACTTGGTAAATTGTTGCCCAAACACCCGAGCAATATTTCCTTTCGCCAATCCTCCATCATCTCCGTATTCGTGATCTCCAGGTGCTACATATAAGGTCATTTTTCGGTCCTTAAATCGCTTGATAAACCCTCCCCAATATTCCTCAGTCTTTAGTTTAACCTGTTCCGAATTGTCCCACCAACGGGCATCCATGATGTCTCCTGCATTAAGTGTGAAATCCGGCCCGTCTTGCTGCAATCGGTCAAAAAACCAACCGATAACATTCTCCCACCCTGGCTGCGGGTTGCTGATGTTCCAGTTAAAGATATCGGGCACACTGGTAAAACGAATTTCTTCAGAAAAGGCTTGGGAAGTGATCAGGAATGAAACGAATAATGAAAGAATAATTTTGGGGAATTTCATTGGGTTATCAGCTCGCAGAGTTCGTAATCCAGAAATTCATTGGGATGCCTGAGAGATGGACAACCCTTAAAT
>JAYNJW010000179.1:0-1650 GCA_038110535.1 Opitutia bacterium
ATCTATATATGTTTCACTTCTGCCCCTATCCCAAATCTCTATCCAAGGCTCTAAGTGGGAATAAACCCAAGTGCCACCCGTATCATGGTAAGGAGGCTCAGGATTTGTTTTGGCACACATGGTACAACGGGGGATTTCCTTTAAGTAGCCTCCTAACTTTACTTCAAGTGTTGCATTCTTTTCACCGGCCCCCAGAGAAAATTTTGAATGCTTGGCAATAGGCCGGTTATCCCGCTTCCAATTGAAATATCCGATGCCACCATCCAAAATAGTTCCCCCACTTATCGATCCATTATTTTCAACAATCGCTCTAATTTTTGCCCCACGGCCTCCTCCGCCCGAAACCGTAATCATCGGGTACTCAATGTATGGGTATTCGTCCTCAGATAAGTTCTGATAATTGACATAACCCGAGCCACCTGAATTTCCAGGCACCAAATCGACAGTTAAGATAGCTCCTGTGGATGGATTAATGGAAGTTACCTCCAGCTGTGCTTCTGTAATCAGGTGAGGATCAGTCGAGTTGTATTCAGTGAGGTTAACATCTGCATTCGTCTGCTGAGGAAATCCCCCTATTACTTTGAGCTCTACAGGCATGGAATATCCAAAGCCGGGATTATCAACCGCCACCGAAGAGAAAGTGCGGTTAAATTCCATCAGGGAGACATTTACATCTTCCGAGCCATTCCAATCGTAAACCCCGCCGAATAAACTTAAGAGCTGCTTACGCTCATTTTGAGGTTTAGAGGTATCCCATGTATCAATGTCTGCAAAACCTGGATAATCCTCCTCTTTTTGATAGGGAGTTGCTGGTTGATATCCTGATCCGTTTATCCGTACCTGACTAGCTGGAATACTGTTGATTCCATGTCCACCATCCAAAATGGTGACGGTTTCATTAACATCTGGGTCCAGAAAATAAAAAGAGAAAGCGGTTGCATTACGGTCCTCGATAGCCTCAGGATTAAATATGGTGGGGGGGGCAATCGAAAAAACCACTTTTTCATTGAAACCAAACAGTCCATTTGGCTGATAATATGGGTGGGGCCAGGGATAAGACGCATTCAACTCCAGCGGGGTGGAACGGGCTTGATCCATGGTGACATAATCAACATACAACCGATCAACCATACGACCATCTGGCAGGGGTAAAGTTGTTACTGTGGGCATCTTTTTTACCCAAACAATTTCACCCACTGATGCGTCTTCAAATTCACCAATTCCTTGGGCATCAATCAACCTGCGCCATCCATTAGCATTGCCTTTTCTCCAGTTATACAAACGGCGAGAACTGACACCTTGATGAAAGCTGTATACCGCATCTTCATCCTCAACATAGGCTAACAGTCCGTGGGTTCCATTAGCATCAGTAATATTTCCTTCGAGCGAAGCAAGGGTTGGAAAAGTATCAAGATCGGTTTTATTTTCTTCCCCTCCATACCAAAATACTAACTCGGGGTTTTCCCGGTATCCCGCACCCCCCTCATTTACATCAACCGTACCCACTGCATCTACCACCGCGTCAAGCCGGGGCAGTTGCTCTCGGCCACGTCGTAAATTGTAAAGATAGCTTACTTCATCATTGGTTAATTGACGGTCGTACAAAATAAAATCATCCATCCGTCCATTGAAGAAAATCTCTTGGTCACG
>JAYNJW010000180.1:0-1649 GCA_038110535.1 Opitutia bacterium
CCACACGCCCCATTCCCAAAGGCACAATTACTTTCGTGCAGGACGGATTGGATATTGTCATCTCCGAAGACACCTATGGCAAGGTGGATCCGGGACTGCGCGAGTACATCGAAAAGTATTCCTACGAAGACTATCTGGGTAACCGTATCGTATCCTGGGATCTTGCCAAATATATGAATCATGATGACCAAGCCAACACCCTGACCACCGGTTACGGGTTTGAGGTGGCGGTAAGGGATGTGGAAGAGGGCGAGGAATTAACCGATGACTATCGGATTTTCAGTACCTTTCATGATACCAACTTTTTTCATGAGAACCGGAAAATTGAGGACCTGAAACCCTGGCCGGATTCGCTCCTCCTCGAATGGGACGACCGGGTGAAAGATTCCTTGCTAAATATAACGAGGAACGAACAACCCTTGCTTTCCTTTATCCAAGCAGATACCTGGAACGAATTGCGTAGATTGTCCAAGAGGCCTTCGTCTTACCGGAGTGTGAGCGAATCTTTGCCCCTTCGCTATAAAATGCAAACGGCAACCGTGCTCGAGGCTTGTGCCTGAGCTTTGCTGAGTACTTAGCAACAACCGGAATCTGGAGAGCAACAGGACCCGGAGGATTCGGCTGCCGATACACTAACTGGGTGGGATTGGGTAATGCCGCACTTGTCCGGGGCGAGGCAGTCGGTTTGTTTTGCAGTTAGGATAAAACGGCCGTTGTCGAATTCAATTCCATACTTTCCGATGGTGTCCGACTGGTATTCCACTTCAATATCAAGGTTTCCAAAACCCAGTGCTTCCTGTGCCCGTTCCATAATTCCATAAGCTCTGCAGGGGGCGAGTCGGTGATCGTAATCATCCGCACTCCAAAGCTGAAAACTGATTAAGCTTTCATCCCGCATCGTTCCTCCACAGTCTACAAACTTTTTACTGACCAGTGCCACTTCCGTAAGGTGAAAATGCGGAGGTACATAAGTGCCATTGGGAAGGACAAAGGTGAGTTCCTCGACTTGGTCGAGATGTTCAAAAAAGGTACTTAGGTTCATATATTAAAATCTATATTCAGAATCTTGTTGCGGGCAATGTAAACCATCTTGTTTTTTGACCTGCATAACGCTTGATCTTTGGTGGACTGATAGCTTGGATGTATTTCATGAACCGTAGATCCTTTCTAACATCTTCCTTAATGGCTGGGCCTTTCCTCCAAACGCTGTCTTACGGAAAACCTGTTCCTAAGAAGCCAAAAAACAAGTGGCAGAATGGTCGAAGTCGCTGGCCCGTATGTCTGGATACCGCGACCCTGAATAAAAAACTGGCTATTGAGGAAAAGATAAAACTGGCCGCCAATGCCGGCTTTGATTGCATCGAGCCATGGGATGGTGAACTCGAAGCCTTTGAGAAAAAAGGCGGAAATCTTAAGGACTTGGGCAAGCGGATCAAGGACTTGGGTCTATATGTTCCCAGCGTTATCGGGCTATGGTCGGGCATGGATGTTAGTCGTGAGAAATTTAAGGAGCGCTTGGAAGAACACAGGAATCGATTACGGATGGTTTCGGAAATCGAAAGCCAAAATGTTCAGGTCGTTCCCAACTTCAAGGAAAAGGATGCGTTTGACCCCAAAATTGCCTCCTGGTGCTATGGTCAGGTCTTGGA
>JAYNJW010000181.1:0-1642 GCA_038110535.1 Opitutia bacterium
AGGATGAATCCGCTTCAGGAGCGATTTACCGGATTGCTCCAAAAAATTTCAAACCAGTGATCCCCTCCCTTGATCTGAAAAATGTGGAGGGTGCAATATCGGCCCTCAAGAGCCCCAACCCAGCGGTTCGGTTTCTTGGATTTCAGGCACTTAAAAAATTCAGTAATGCTGCCCTGCCCTCCGTGCAAAAATTAATCGACCATCAAAACCCATATATAGCCGCACGGGCAATCTGGTTGCTGCCACATCTGGGCAAAGCTGGGAAAAACAAAACGGTTGAGTTGCTCAATTCCCGTGACCGCAACAAACGCCTTGTTGCCTACCGTAGTTTGCGAAGGGTTGGAGAAAATATGCTTCCCGACGCAAAGAAGATGGCAAAAGATTCAGACCCAGGTATCCGCCGCGATGTGGCCTTATCGCTCCGCTCCATACCTTTTGAGAAGAGCAAAGATCTCTTTGTGGAGCTTGCCAAAGGCTATGACGGCAAAGACAAAAATTACCTCGAAGCCATCGGTCTTGGTGCTACGGGCAAGGAAAATGAAGTGTGGAAACACCTGCGTGCTTCGCTTGGCTTCGCAGATTCTTCCAAGTGGTCGGATGCCTTTGCCCGCATTACCTGGAGGTTGTGGCCAAGCGATGCCATCGCTGATCTAGTCAACCGTGCACAAAACTCCAAGCTTTCCATAGAGCAGCGAAAATTTGCCATCGAATCGATTGCGTTTATTGACCACGAAAGCGCACCGGATGCCTTGCTTGAACTGGGAAAGTCGATTGAGGATAAAGAACTCAGCGAATGGATTGTGGAATGGACCATCCGGCAAAGTTTTACTGATTGGGGAAAATACCATGTGAAAGATAAGCTGAAAGCGGCAGGTATCTTTGATGCCGATGCCGTTGCCCTTGTTCCGATCAGCACGCCTGAACCAACAGGTAAGTCCAATCTTAAAGTAGCAGATATTGCCAAACTGAGCGGTGACCCACACAAGGGAAAAACCACCATCATGCGCTGTGCTATGTGCCATGAAGTCAACGGCATTGGAGTAAACTTTGGCCCTCGCCTAGAGGGCTGGGCAGCCAAGCAATCCAAGACTGCGGTGATCCATGCGATTGTGAATCCATCGCAGGGCATCGCCCATGGTTTTGGCGGTACGGAATATATACTTGAGGACGGTTCCGTACTCCATGGAATCACAGAAGCCTATGGGGACCCGGCGATTGTCTTGTCCCAGGGAGGCCTTAGTCAGTTGGTCCCAAGATCGAAAGTTAAGGAATCCAAACCGATGAAGCGTTCCCTGATGCTATCCGCAGAACAGCTCGGGCTGACCGCACAGGATGTGGCCGATGTGGTTGCCTTTATGAAGGACTACAACTGAGGATATTATTTCCTCTAGTTTGAAATATCAGATTCTCTCCAGTCGATTAACTGGTGGGAATTCGCCAGTCCGGTATCCGGATTGATCTCAATAATACATCCCTGCATCCCCACATCTCCTTCGGCCACCAGACACTTGCGGGGCATACCATCTTTGAACCGGCCAAGGCAGGCATCAATATCACGCCCCAGCACCGATTCCCGGGGACCGGTCATACCGAGATCGGATTGGTAGGCACTGCCCCCTCTGAGAATTCTGCCATCTGCAGT
>JAYNJW010000182.1:0-1638 GCA_038110535.1 Opitutia bacterium
CGCCGGGCACAAGGCCTATGGGGATATGATTGACCGCTTGTTCGATGCGGCATGGACAGGGCCAGTTTCACCCTCTACCAAACCTCATCAGGGTGCCCGAAGATATGATCCAAACTCCTATGAGTTTGCTCATTTTCAATCCATTGATTCTGCCAAGGTAATAAGTGGATGGGAAAAAGTTAAAAACTGGCAGGGCACAGGAAAAGGGGCTGTTCGTAAGCATGACAAGGGTATGGATTACCTTGAAGCAACCGAGCCGGGTGCTGAACTAACGGTTGAATTTACTGGTACCGCGATCGGGTTGCCCATGGTAGCGGGACCGGATGTGGGAATCATTCAATGGAAAGTGGATGACGGGGCATGGAAATCTCTCGATCAATTCACCAAGTGGAGCCGTGGTCTTCATATTCCCTGGATTTATATGTTGGAAAAAGAACTTTCTCCCGGAAAGCACCAACTCACTTTGCGCACCACCAACCGAAAAAATGAACAATCCATCGGACACGCCTGTCGTTTTTCCGCCTTTGCGGTGAACGGAAATTCTCAATAATTTTAAACCAACATGAAATCCTTTTTAATCACCTTTCTTTATTCTCTTTTCACCCTTCAAATTGTTCAGGCAAAGCGTGGCATTGAGGAGGCTCTCTTTACCTGGACCGATTCACCGTCCACCACCCTCAATGTTATCTGGTTGGTGGAGGAGGATGAGCCCACCCGGTTTGCCTGGGGCAAGGAGGGCGAAAAGATTGAGGGTAAGGCCGAGGTTTTCCGCCAGTCTTTTTACGAAAAAGCCATTTCCTTTTGGGGAATTGCATCGGATGTAAAAAATGCCCGCTTCTCCTTACCTTCGCTCAAGGATGCCGAAGTGGAAGCCTGCCGGGTACAACTCACCGGACTCAGTCCGGATACGGTTTATTGTGTGAAGCTAGGTAAAAAAGAATTTAAAGCACGCACCTTACCCGCAAAACGCCCCGACCGTATATCCTTTGTTACCGGGGGAGATATGATGCACAAGCCCAAGTATCATGCAGATGGGGTTAAGGCGATGGCAACCCGATCTCCCAACTTTGCCTTACTGGGGGGGGATCTTGCTTATGCCAATGGACAGGACTGGAAGCGCTGGCTCGACTGGATCGAGGAGTATGCGGATCATGCCCGAACTGCCGATGGCTTATCCATTCCCTTTGTGGTAGCGATTGGCAACCATGAGGTGATCGGTGGATACGGACAGACCCCCAAGGAAGCTCCCCTGTTTTTTAACCTCTTTCCGTTCCCCGAGGAAAATTGTGCCACCTATGCGATCGATCTGTTTGATGATTTGTCCGTGGTGGTGCTCAATTCCAATCACACTCAGTCCGTGGAATCACAGATCGAATTTTTGGAGGGTGCCTTGAAAGAGAGAAAGAACCAAAAACACATCTTTGCTCTCTACCACTTCCCCGCTTATGGGATCGTAAAAGGGGGGCTTGAGCACTCGGTCAGCCAAAGCATCAGAAAGCACTGGACCCCTTTGTTTGACAAATACGGACTGGATGCTGCCTTTGAGAATGACCACCACATTTACAAACGCTCCAACCTGATCAAGGATGGCAAAGTCGATCCGTCTGGTACCCTCTATATCGGGGATGGTGCCTGGGG
>JAYNJW010000183.1:0-1631 GCA_038110535.1 Opitutia bacterium
GATCGGTGGTATTGATTTCCCGTTCCCAGTCGATAGCAAAGCCAATGCTTTTGATCTGGCGGCGGAAATTATCAACATTTGTCTGAGTGGTAACCGATGGGTGGGTTCCAGTCTTTATCGCATATTGCTCAGCGGGTAGTCCAAATGCATCCCATCCCATCGGGTGAAGCACATTATATCCACAGGCTTTTTTATAGCGTGCTAATATATCCGATGCTACATAGCCCTCGGGGTGACCAATGTGTAAACCGGCACCCGAAGGGTAGGGGAACATGTCTAGGGCATAATACTTTGGCTTCTCGGATTGATCCTCTGCCCGGAATGTATTGTCGCGTTCCCAAAATTCCTGCCATTTTTTTTCAATGGTGGAAAAGTCGTATTTGTGTTCGTCTTCAGCCATGCTTTATCGATAAGAAACGCATTAAAATGAAGCATTCCTCGTAGTTTGGCAAAAGCAAACCCTTCCTAAAAGACAAATCAGACGGGGAGAAGAATCCTTGCTTGGGGTAACCGCTATCTTACAAGCGGTTTATTATCCTCAATCATTTGCTTAATGATCTTCAATTCGCCCGATAATTCCTCCATTCTGGAATGAAGGTCATGGAGTCCATCCCGAACTGCTTCCGGATTATTTTTTCTTTTCTCAATCTCAATCTTTGCGGCAATTTCTGCATTTGATTCATCCATGCTATTCATGATCACCCCAATTACTAAATTGAGTACTATCATGGTGCCAATCAGGACAAAGCTTACAAAAAAGATAGCTGCACCAAGAGGTGACTCTTTGGAGACAGGATTCCATTTAGAAAGATCGCTTTCGGAATATCCATAACTATTGGAACCGTACATATTTATATACATAACATCGGTCCAATCTTCCAGTGTGACTACTCGAAAGAGGGAAAGAACAGAGGTTTGAAGGTTTCGGAAGTGTATGGGGTCATTCTCTCCAAATAGAAATACAGCCATTGCTCCATAAACATAGAAAAGCAGGAACAAAAGAATACTCACATAAAACATCGATGGCAGGCTTTTGAGCAGGCATGCTACTAACAATTGAAGTTTAGGGATTGCAGTTATCAGGCGTAGTACACGCAGGATTCGTGCAAGTCTTAGTATGGGAAGAAATGCACCGCCAATATGAAGGAATGGTTCAAGTAGGCAGGCAGCAACAATTGCAAAATCAAACACATTCCAGGGGTTTCTGAAGTAGTTGAAAGGCCGGTTTCCTTCCGCAAGTATTTTTACCAATGCTTCTAAAGTGAAGATTACTAAAATGGCCCGATCCAAGAAATGGAGCATTCTTTCATTCTCCAAGGCAAAATCTTTGTAAGTCTGAGCACCGACAACCAAACCTGCCAAAAGAATGGTGGCAATAATGAAGCGGTTAAAAAGGGGACTATTGGACAGAGTAGAGCACTTGGATGAAATCATCTTATATCAATTCAAATTGTTTGAGTTCATAATCGAACAAATAAATTGATACAAGCTAACCTTTCCACAACTAGTTAACCATAATTTAGGGGAATCGGAATAATCCGAAAGCGCAGCAAACGGTTTTAACCTATACGAGAGATGGTAGGTATTTGAGAAGTTTTTCACATCCAAATTCAACCGAGCGTATGATCTGC
>JAYNJW010000184.1:0-1619 GCA_038110535.1 Opitutia bacterium
CATTGTATTGCTTGATCAGGAAATCTGGGTCGCGCAATTGGGCATCGGTCTGCCCAAAAGATGGGCTGCCAACCACAAGGGTTGCAAGAAGTGAAAGAAAAAGGCCGATGTTTAACTTACGCGTCATAATCTAAAGATAATGAATTTTTTACATTGCAATAGTAAATCTGGCATGATTGCAAGCGATTGTTGGTCTGTTCCTGATTCAGCCAGTTGCCTAAATAAGCCTGTTTCTCCTCACTCTTTCGTTTGGGCACGGGTTAATCGGTCCCAGGTTGCACGATTCACCCCTCTTGGTTCTTCGGTAAAAATTAGGTGAATACAATTCGCTTTCCTCGCATCCAACTCAATCAGTATCCCGTATAAATTTTGGGCAATTTTATGCGAGTTGCCATCTTCAGAAAGGGTAAAAAGTTCCGAAATATTTTCCAATAATTCAGCCCTTTTTTGGGCATTTGAAAGCACCACCAGATCACCAGATTTATAGGTGTTTTTCCTCTGGAAATTTTCGATCGAAGAGTACAAGAAAAGAGGGGTTTCCGGAGCATAATGAATCGCCTGCATCCCTGGGGAAATCATGCTTGTTTGAGTGGGCCTTTGTGTGTGGTTGGCAGTTTCCTCCTGCAAAATTCGTACATCCAATCCTGTTCTTTCTTTAATCAGTTTTCGGGTAATTGCTCCGGGCCTTAAAATCGTGGGAATTTCCTGGGAGAGATCAATTACGGTAGATTCAATCCCAACGGCACATTTTCCCCCATCCACCGTGGGCGGGCATTTCTCCCCAAATAATTCCAACAAATGCTTGGCTTCGGTTGGGCTGGTGCGGTTTGATGGGTTGGCACTGGGGGCAGCAAGCGGATGACCCAGTCTTTTTAAGATTTCCAAAAAAACAGGATGTTGTGGAATTCGCAACGCGACCGTGGGGTTACCTGCTGTCACCAAATCAGGCACACAATCTTTTTTGGGAAGAATCAGGGTGAGCGGGCCGGGCCAAAAATTCTCGGCGATTTTGTATGCATGAGGGGAGAAAATCGCGAGTTTCTCTGCAGTTTCCACACTGCATACATGAACGATCAGTGGGTTGGTCGAAGGCCTGCCTTTCAGGGCGTAGATTGCTTCCACGCTCTTTGGTTTGAGGGCTAAGCCAGCAAGTCCGTATACAGTTTCGGAGGGTAGGGCAACAATGTCACCCTTGGATAACCGGGCGACCGCTTCATCTACAGGGATGAGCAATCGTCTAGGGAGTTCTGTCCTCTATTTGAGGATCTGCATGTGCCTGGCCTTTTTGATCAGGCGGGACACTTTGCGCTGTTGCATGGGGGTAAGCCCAGTGTATTTGCGTGGCAAAATTTTACCGGTATCAGTGGTGTACTTGGCCAAGGCATCGCGGTCCATAAAGGAGTAGTGCTCTGGGTTTTTACTCTTGGTTGGGGCGTCTGAATTTTCGCTCATAAGGATTCCATAATGAAGCATTAGAAAAATTGTTCAATTCCAAATTTAGATAAATCCGCAAGGGGCCGATTAGTTTTCATTGACGAACCACCCAGACTTTGATTTTTTGAATCTTTGTCATGAAAGTAGCATCATCCATTAAGACTCTCAAAAACCGTCACCCCGAT
>JAYNJW010000185.1:0-1582 GCA_038110535.1 Opitutia bacterium
GCGAGAAAAAATCATATCGGGATGTAAAGACTTACCGCCGGCGGAAGCGCTGGCTCTCATAAAACATCCAAACTGTAATGAAAAATAAAGGCCACCAATTTGGTGGCCTTTTTAGTTGGTAAAAATCGGTGCAACAGGCCAAACATTGACTTTTCAGCCTTTGCACCGGCTGCAATCAGTGTTTGTTATTTATAGTATTTACGAAACTCGGGATCACGCCGCTCCCTAAAAGCATTACCACCTTCTTTGGACTCATCCGTGTGATAATAAAGTTTAAGCGCCGCGAACCCTAAGCTTCCAATCCCACGAATATTATCGCTATCAGCATTAAATGACCGCTTAGCAATTGATATTGCCGTGGGGCTGCGCTGATTCAATTCACGACACCAGGCCTTTGTTTCTTCCTCAAGTTTATCGTCAGGTACGACAGCATTTACCAATCCCATTGCCGCCGCTTCGTGGGCAGAATACCGCTTGCACATATACCAAAATTCTCGCGCCTTCTTTTCGCCAACGATACGAGCGAGATAGGCTGTGCCAAATCCTGGATCAACCGATCCCATCTTCGGTCCAACCTGTCCAAATACTGCGGTTTCACTTGCAATGGTAAGATCTGAAAGTGTTGCCAACACATTGCCGCCGCCAATAGCATAACCTCGGACCATAGCAACGACAGGCTTTGGCACATCCCTCATTGCAGTATGAAGTTCCTCCATTGGCATCCCTACGGTGCCACGGGTTTCTCCATGTCCATATGATCCGGATTTATCTGACTGATCGCCACCAGTACAAAAAGCCTTCGGACCGGTACCCGTTAAGATGATGGAACCGATCTCATCATTCCACCCAGCTGTCAGCAGTGCGTTGATCATTTCGACAACAGTCCGCGGGCGAAATGCATTATAAACCTCTGGGCGATTTATCCGGATGGTTGCTGTGCCTTCTTCCTCCGAATAGACGATATCTTGGTATTCCATGTATTCCTCTTTGAGTTTGAAAATTTATTTGTATTTTGAATGCCCTACTCGTGACTTTCCCATGCGTAATCTCGCGAATGGATAAAAGTCACTGGATTATCATGCAAGCAGGTCTCAATTCTTTCTGCCCCATATTGGAGCGCCATCACCCGGCAGTCCTAAATCGGGCCATATTTCCGTAATCCTGCGGACCACATCGTGATCCATATGGAGCTTTTGTCCCCACTCTCTCTTGGTTTCAGGGGGCCATTTATTTGTAGCATCTAAACCAATCTTAGACCCTAGCCCACTATCAGGGCTCGCAAAGTCAAGATAATCGATAGGCGTGTTTTCAATAACCGTTATGTCTCTTGCTGGGTCCATCCGGGTGGAGACTGCCCACATCACGTCCTTCCAATCGCGAGCGTCAATATCGTCATCAACTACGATCACCCACTTCGTGTACATAAATTGGCGAAGATAAGACCACGCTCCAAGCATCACTCTTTTAGCGTGACCTGGATAAGCTTTCTTCATAGAAATGACTGCAATACGGTAAGAACACCCTTCTGGAGGGAGCCAGAAGTCCGTAATTTCAGGGAATTGCTGTTGAAGAAGTGGGATGA
>JAYNJW010000186.1:0-1568 GCA_038110535.1 Opitutia bacterium
TCGATACTCAGCTCAATCCTTTCTCCGTTTGCAGAAAAAGCAGTGCCTTGTACATACCAGTCTTTATCCAATCCGAGAAGCGACCTTGCTCCAATTTCTTGGCCCCACCGATTGCCGTCTTCGGACATGGTTCCATACATAGTGTATCCTCCCTCATGAATCTTAGCTGAAAATCCGTCCTTTGAATAATTTCCCCAGATATATTCGGATTCTGCAGCACTCGTAAAGTCGTCGTGGAAAAACTTTCCGTAAGGTAAATCATCATCCGAATAATTTGCTAGGGTAAATGTTCCGGAACCAATGATCTCAGATTTAGAACCGGATGTCTCTTTGCCTTGAAGGGTATTGTTTGAAAAATTTAAGAGAATTTCAAATTTCCCATCGGAATACTGTTCCATCAAAATAGTCCCTGTTGAGCCATAACGACTCCATGAATAGGCACCTTGCTCCCAATCATCTGCCAGTCTTACACCATTGGGGAGAAAATAAAAACTTGTTGTAAATTTGTTACCATCAATTTCGACAACATCGATAGTCATTTTATATCCCTCAAGCGAAGAGGGCGGGCTTCCACTAAATAAAGTTTGTCCAAAAGTCGTGAGTAATAGAACCAATGAAGTTGGTATTAATTTAGGCTTATTGATCATAATTATTCTTATTTTAAACTACTCTGTGTCATCTATTCTGACATTTCCCGCCAAACCCGGTCTTTGTGACTGTAGACCATCAGCTTGGAACCGGAAGCATGAAAATATAACCAACCGCCTTCCACATGGGAGTAGACCCATGGGTAATGGTCGAACCACATCCATCCTTTTGTTGAGGGCAGTTCTGCGGGGGTATATTCTTCAATCGTAAAGGTACCAGATCCGGACTCCTGGTAAACAAGTTGCCCATTTTCGGGTTCATAGAATTTTAGTTCGAAGGTACCGCTGCCGGCATCCTGAAAAATCAAGGTTCCGGTGACCACTCGCCCATCTGCATTGGTGGTTGTTGAAGACATGGTATTATGCCCGGACTCCTCCCAGGTGAAGGATTCCTCTGCCCAGAAGGCATCCGAAGTTCCGTAAAGATGATGAATTTTGACCGTATCCTCATCGATGACATAATTGAGATTGGTTCCGCTTTCTCCTGATTCAGTCTCCCAATGTACGGTTAACTTGAGGTTCTCAAATGTAGTTGGTATGAGATACAATCCTTCCGATACCCCAAATTCTTCAAATCCAAGATCACCGGACTCTAGGGATAAAAATGAAATTTCCTCATTGCTGTTTCTTATTGAAGGCAACTGAAAATCCATCATGGGCGAGCCATAGGCTTCTTGGTAGGTAACCCAATTGGCAACTTGGGAATTGGTAGTTTGACCTGAAAGAATATCGGTCTCGGAGTATTCGCCTGTTTCCCAATTCAATTGATGAACATTTTGCCAGTGACCATCTAGTAAATATTGAGAGCTTATCTTTTTTTCAGATGCTGAGTTGATTATCCTAAACTTACTTACACCAATCGCTGAACCTGAATTTTTCTGCATTTCTCTATTTTTGCTTGGTCGGGCACTTGTATTGATT
>JAYNJW010000187.1:0-1556 GCA_038110535.1 Opitutia bacterium
ACCCGACCGGTGTCCACCCAGACATAGGGAGGCATGTCCAGGGAGCCACAATGTCCATAGTAATTGGAAAATCCATTGATATCCGGACCATTTTTGACTGGCTTGGAAAAATTGATGTTTTGCCAGCCCTTACCTGTCCGGTCCCAGTCCCACCCGAGGTGCCATTTGCCAATCATCTGGGTGTGGTATCCGGCTTTCTTAAGGATATGCCCAACCGTTGCCCGATTGGCTGGAATTAAATGATCACTGGTTCCACTGAGCACTCCTCGGGCCAATCGCGATCTCCAGTTGTACCGGCCGGTGAGCACTCCATAGCGGGTGGGAGTACAAACGGAACTGGAGGTGTGGGCATCATGAAAAGTAATGCCTTCATCGGCCATCTTTTGCAGATGGGGAGTCTTGATTTTACAGTCTTTATTTGTGGGGGAGACATCGCCAATCCCAAGGTCGTCCGCGAGTACAAAAATGACATTGGGCAGATTGGTAGCGTCCGTTTTTCCGAAAAGAAAACTGACCAAAGTAAAAAATAAAAAAGAGAATATGATTTTCATGAAAAAGTAAAACGGGCTGATAAATTGAAGTTCACCTTGAATGATTTCATCGTCCGATCCAACGATGAAGCACTTACATTTCTTAAAAATAATTTTCAACCAAGCTAGAATCTCCTCGAAAGATTAAAAGAGTGAATCAATATAAATTACATGAAATTGAATCAAATAATTCCTGGAGTTGAAAGGTTTTTACTATCTCTCTTGTGTTCGGTTTTTCCCACCTTTTTAACCGCTCAGGAAAATACGAATCTGAATGTAATCGTTATTTTTACCGATGATCAGGGATATCAGGATCTTGGATGCTTTGGATCGCCTGATATTCGCACGCCCCGTATTGATCAGATGGCAAAAGAGGGTATGAGGCTAACCAGTTTTTATTCGGCCAATCCCGTGTGTTCGGCATCCCGTGCAGCTCTGCTGACGGGCTGTTACCCCAAGCGCGTCCTGGCAGAGAAAACCGTTCTTTTTCCCGGGGATAAGGTGGGCCTTAATCCTGAAGAAACCACCATCGCAGACATGTTTAAAGGAGCCGGTTATGCCACCGCTTGCGTGGGTAAATGGCACCTGGGGCATCACCCAGAATTTCTGCCTACTCGCCAGGGGTTTGATTCTTACTTCGGCATTCCCTACTCCAATGACATGAGCCATCCGGAGGGTACGAAGCGCCCGAAATACGGAGAATGGGACACTTACTGGAAGGACCGTCAAAGCAGTGCCCTTTGGAAAACACCGTTGCTGAGGGATGAAGAAATCATCGAGCATCCAGTGGAGCAACGAACCATTACCCGATGTTATACTGATGAGGCACTTTCCTTTATCCGTAAATCAAACGAACAATCTAAACCTTTCTTTTTGTATCTCGCCCATAGTATGCCCCATGTTCCTTTGTATCTCCCAGATGCCTTGCATGACCCGGAATCTGCCTATCCCTACAAAGATGTAATTGAGCATATCGATACTCAGGTTGGAAGGATCATTGATTTGATTACCCAGCTAAAGATTAGC
>JAYNJW010000188.1:0-1523 GCA_038110535.1 Opitutia bacterium
ACCGATGAGAGGTTCCGTCCGGTTAATGGTGCTTTTGGCCCGGACGGATGTCTTTATGTGGTCGATTTTCACCGCGGGGTTATTCAGCACAAGCGTTTCCTTACCTCTTACCTGCGCCGTCAATCCGAGGAGCGTGAACTGGACAAGCATATCGGCTATGGAAGGATTTATCGGATTGTTCCTGAAGATTACAAAAAAATAGCCAAGCCCGTTGATTTGGTTGAAGGTCTTTCCCACCCCCATCTCTGGTGGCGCCTTCGTTCCCAACAAAGAATTATTGAAGGGAAACGGCAGGATTTGGTTGATTCTATTCGTCAATTAGCGACGCAAAAAGATGGGAGTCCTTATGCTAGGGTACATGCGATGTGGGCCTTGGAGGGTCTCGGTAAATTAAGCCCAGACATCATTGAGGAGAATTTCCAGGACGATCATTGGTTTGTCAGCATGACCGCTCTTCGCTTAGTCGGTGAGGCACATGGTAAAGATAGTGTCTTCCCTGATGTGTCCAAGCCATCTGCACAGGCAATATCCAAGGGCAGTGGTCTTCCTGCGGTACTAACCAAATATGCAAATGAAGTTTTTACTCATGGTTATCCCAAGCGATCGGCGGATGTTTATATCGATAAAGTTGCCGACTGGGTCAAGCAGGACAAAAAACTGATGGCGTCCTATCAAAAAGGACGCGATTTGTATGCAACGAGCTGTGGTGCCTGCCACCAAGCTCACGGTAAAGGGCTTGAAAATATGGCTCCTACCTTGGTGAAAAGCGATTGGGTGAATGGATCTCTTTCCCGCCTGATTGGAGTTGCCGTACATGGGCTTTCAGGGCCCATCAAAGTGAATGGAGTACCAGTTAAGAATGTGCCCCCCATCATGCCTCCCCACAGCTATATGAAAGACGAACAGTTGGCTGATATTTTAACCTATGTTCGCAATGCGTGGGGAAATCGTGGTGAGCTTGTACAATCGGATCAAATATCTAATTACAAAGCAGCACATGAAAGAGTGCTCCCTTGGACAGAGGGAGAGATAACGGTTTTGGACTAGGTTAAAAAAAACGCCGAACGAACAGGCGTTTAGAAAAATGATTAGGGTGGAGAATTACTTTACTGTCATGGTTCCTCGCATCATCGCGAAGTGACCGGGGAATGTGCAAAGATAATCATAGGTTCCCGCTTCGCTGGGGGCGGTGAAGGAAATGGTGTCTGATTCATCGGGACCGAGCAGCTTAGTAGCCGCAAGCACATCGCTCATACTGGCTTCAGGAAGCGGGTTGGTGGCACTGGCACCCATGCCCAGAACTTTTTGGCCGAAAGCGATCGCTGAAACCCCTTTTTTGAGGAGCACGAGGTTATGACCCATGGCGATCTTAGGCATCTTGCCAATGTTCTTAAATTCAAGTTCCACTTGTTCACCGGCGGATACAGAAAACTCCTTGATGTCAAACTGCATCAAGTCATTTCCGGTGATGGTGATCTTTTGATCGGCGTGTACAAGCACTCCTGATAATCCAAGAGCGGCAA
>JAYNJW010000189.1:0-1511 GCA_038110535.1 Opitutia bacterium
ATGGTGATCTTTTGATCGGCGTGTACAAGCACTCCTGATAATCCAAGAGCGGCAAATGCAATAAATTTTTTCATGGTCATTATACTATATCCAAATGTGAGTGTCCCAAGACCAATTTAAAGAATTTGTTGAGATTTTTAATCTCGGGTATCTGCCTTTCAGGTGCCGGCTTTTATATTATTTATTTTTTCTTTCTTGAAGCCATCCGGCCATCTGGACCGAGGGTTGGCAAGACTGCGGGCTCTTGTTCAAGAAGGTCAGTCGTAGGCAATTCAACCTGCTCGGGATAATCCGGTCGGTTGAGGTTTTCGTTGAGTTTCTTAAGGCTGATCGGTTGGGATGGCACCCCGTTGGTGGGAACCTCGACCCGCGAGACCCAGGCAATGGTGTTGAGAATAAGGGTGCGGTAATCATCGATTGCCCAGTTTCGATGGTAATGCCCACCAACAAAGCCAGCCCCGCGTGCACCACTATCTGGATCTTTGCACCAAAGGAGGGATTGTGGGGTTCCTAATTGCTCTGCTGCCTGGCGGTTCCAAAATTTACTACTCCCATAGCGGATCACATTTTGTTTGGTTGGGGTGGCAGTAGCGAGTGGGTAGCAATGGTTGCAGGACTGGTCGAAGTTTAGGTTATAATAAAATTCATCGTAGGCCCGGATAGGTTTGGAAAGTCCACGGGATACTGGGTGTCCAGCCTTTGGGGTCATTTCCGCAACCCAGCTGGGGTTGACTGAAAATTCATCGTCATAAAATCCGCCGATCCACTCTTTGTAGTACTTATCACCCACTTCTTTGGTGGGGTGAACCCCGAAGTGCATAAACATGATGCCCATTCCTGCTTTTACTTTTTGGTGGAGAAATTCGTACTTTTCTCCAAATTCACCTCCTCCATCCGCATAGATTATACAAGCATCCACTCCATCAAAAATGGATTCATCTTCCGGCCAGCCATACCAATGAACCTTTGCTTCGATGGGGAGGCCACTTGTATTGAGGGCATCTGCAAGGAGAATCGATCCTGCCTTGTATTCATGAAATCCGTGTCGGTGCTTGGTGTCGCCGGCTATGAACAAAATAGACTTTGCCATTTTCTTCATTGAAAGCGTGGCATTATCAACGGGATTGGGAAAGGTATGATCGAATGGATCGTTATTCTTGGGAGTTCCAGATAAAAGAGCTGAAACAAAGCCAAAAGCAAGAAGCCATCTAATCAAGAAGAAGATGTTTGTTTTCATAAAATTCAGACCCCAAGCGAATTGTGGGAGGTGGGAATCGGAAACTACTTAAGTACTTTGCGGGCTTTCAAATTGTTGAGCCTACGGGTGACATCGATGATGCCATCCACTACAGTGCGGTCATAGGTGCGGCCATCGGTGGTGTCTACTCCGTGCCCCTTGACCAATTTACGAAGGGGCTCCAGGGCAGCATCCTCGTGATGGAATAACTCAACAAATACATGCTCCAGTTTGCCCGTTTCCGCACAGGCGGCAAGCAGGGCACTGATCCAGC